>DAIQRN010000262.1:0-4551 GCA_036786185.1 Acidovorax sp.
CTGCTGATCGACGTGGAGCATGTGGCGCCCTGCTACCCCTACCGCGAGCAGCGCGCCGATGAGACACCCGAGCAGTACGGACAGCGCCTGGCTGCCGAACTGGAAGAAGCCATCGTGCGCCTTGGGGAGGACCGCGTGATAGCTTTCGTGGCCGAAACACTGGGCGGCGCCACCGCAGGCGTACTGGTGCCCGTGCCAGGCTACCTGCAGGCCGTGCGCGCGGTGTGCGACCGCTACGGCGTGCTGCTGATTCTGGACGAGGTGATGTGCGGCATGGGCCGCACGGGCACGCTGCACGCCTGCGAGCAGGACGGCGTGGTGCCCGACCTGATGACCATCGCCAAGGGCCTGGGCGGCGGCTACCAGCCCATTGGCGCGGTGCTGGCGCAGCGCCGCATCGTGCAGGCGCTGTCGCGCGGCACGGGATTCTTTCAGCATGGCCACACCTACCTGGGCCACGCCATGGCCTGCGCGGCAGCGCTGGCCGTGCAGCGCGTGATCGAGCGCGACGGCTTGCTGGCGCGCGTGCAGGCGGGCGGCACGCACTTGCAGGATCTGCTGCGGCAAGCCTTTGCGGACCACCCGCACGTGGGCGACATCCGGGGCCGGGGATTCTTTTGGGGCATCGAGCTGGTGCAGGACCGCACCAGCAAGGCGCCGTTTGATCCCGCGCTGCGTTTGCATGCGCGCATCAAGGCCGAGGCCTTTGCGCGCGGCTTGCTGGTTTACCCGATGGGAGGGACCGTGGACGGTCGCTATGGTGATCATGTTCTGCTGGCCCCGCCGTTCATCGCAACCGACGCCGATCTGGCCCAGATCACCGACCGGCTGCAAGCAGCCATTGCGGCGGCGATCGCCTCCACCCTCTGACCCCCGATTCACCACAACGAAGGAGTAGTGCAATGTCTGGAAAATTCGTTCTCAAGGCGCTCGCCGCCACCGCCACGCTGGCCGCAGCGGTGGCGTCTGCCCCTGCCGTGGCGCAACAGAAGTTCGTCACCATTGGCACGGGCGGCGTCACGGGCGTGTACTACGCCGCGGGCGGCGCCATCTGCCGCCTGGTGAACAAGGACCGCGCCAAGCACGGCATCCGCTGCTCGGTCGAGTCCACCGGCGGCTCGGTGTTCAACGTCAACACCATCAAGGCGGGCGAGCTGGACCTGGGCTTCACGCAGTCCGACGTGCAGTTCAACGCCGTCAAGGGCGTGGGCCAGTTCAAGGACGCGGGCGCCATGGGCGATTTGCGCGCCGTGTTTGCCGTGCACCCCGAGCCCTTCACCGTGGTGGCCCGCAAGGAGGCCAACATCGCCAAGTTCGAGGACTTCAAGGGCAAGCGCTTCAATGTGGGCAACCCCGGATCGGGCACGCGGTCGTCGATGGAAGAAATGCTGTCCGCCATGGGCTGGAAACTGTCGGACTTCTCGCTGGCGTCCGAGCTCAAGGCCGACGAGCACGGCCCCGCCCTGTGCGACGGCAAGGTGGACGGCTTCTTCTACGGTGTGGGCCACCCATCCGCCAACATCCAGGACCCGACCACCTCGTGCGGCGCCAAGCTGGTATCGCTGACCGGCCCGGTGGTGGACAAGCTGGTGGCCGACAAGCCCTACTACGCCAAGGTCACCATCCCCGCAGGCCTGTACCCCAACAACCCGCAGGCCACAAACACCTATGGTGTGCTGGCCACCGTGGTGGCATCGAGCAAGACACCCGCCGATACGGTGTACGCCGTGACCAAGGCCGTGTTCGACAACTTCGACGAGTTCAAGAAGCTGCACCCGGCGCTGGCCAACCTCACGCCGCAAAGCATGGTCAAGGACGGCCTGAGCGCGCCGCTGCATGAGGGCGCTGCGCGCTACTACAAGGAAAAGGGCTGGATCCAGTAAGGCGCTGAGCCACTCCCGTGCGGCACGCACGGACCGGGGGGCGAGGGCGACTTCGCCCCTTTTTTTACGACCGATTGAGAAGAAGCGAACAATCCCGCCATGGCCACTGACATCGACAAAGCCCCCGAGGCGCTCCAGCAGCTGGTAGCCGACTCCGATACCGGTGGACGCAAACCCCAGGGTCTGACCCGGCACATCATCTTTGCGGTGGCGCTGGTGTGGGCACTTTTCCAATACTGGTACGCCTCGCCGCTGCCGTTCGCGCTGGGTTGGGGCATCCTGAACGACACCGAGGCGCGCGCCATCCACCTGGCCTTCGCGCTGTTCCTGTCCTTTGCGGCGTGGCCCGCATTCAAGCGATCGCCACGCGACCGGGTGCCCGCCATCGACTGGCTGCTGGCGGGACTGGCGGCGTTCGCGGGCGCCTACATCATGCTGTTCTATGCGCAGCTGGCCACGCGGCCCGGGCAACCCACCACGATGGACATCGCCGTGGCCGCCACGGGCCTGGTGCTGCTGCTCGAAGCCACGCGCCGCGCCATCGGCTGGCCCATGGCGGCGCTGGCCGTGATCTTTCTGGCGTACTGCATGGCGGGCCCCTGGCTGCCCGAGGTGCTGGCGCACAAGGGCGCCTCGCTGAGCCGTCTGATGTCGCACATGTGGCTCACCACCGAGGGCGTCTATGGCATTGCGCTGGGGGTATCGGCCGGCACCATCTTTGTCTATGTGCTGTTCGGCTCGCTGCTCGACCGCGCGGGGGGCGGCAACTACATGATGCAGGTCAGCTTTGCCGCGCTGGGCCACCTGCGCGGCGGCCCGGCCAAGGTGGCCGTGGTGTCGTCGGCGCTCAACGGCATGATCTCGGGCTCATCGGTGTCCAACGTGGTTTCGGGCGGCATCTTCACCATTCCGCTCATGAAGAAGGCCGGCTACGGCGGCGTGAAGGCGGGGGCCATCGAGACCATGTCCTCGGTCAACGGCCAGATCATGCCGCCGGTGATGGGTGCCGCCGCCTTCCTGATGGTGGAGTACGTGGGCATTTCGTACGCGGAGATCGTCAAGCACGCCTTCCTGCCCGCCACGCTGTCCTACATCGGCCTGCTGTACATCGTGCACCTGGAGGCCCTCAAGATGGGCCTGCAGCCCATCGTGCACTCCACGCTGCGCCCCTGGAGCGTGCGCCTGGTGCGCAACCTGGTGGGTCTGTCGGGCAGCATTGCCGTGGTGTGCGCGCTGTACTACCTGCTGCAGGCCATCAACGCCACGCTGGGCGCCGCCGCGCCCTGGGTAACGGCCGCCGTGGTGCTGGCGCTGTACCTGGTGTCGGTGCAGCAGGCAGCGCGCAGCGACGACCTGCCCGAGGACATCGACATCGCCAACCCGCAAGCCCTGCAGACCTGGCCCACGGTGCGCGCCGGGCTGCACTACCTCATGCCCATCGGCACGCTGATCTGGTGCCTGATGGTCGAGGAGATGTCGCCCGCGCTCTCGGCCTTCTGGGCCGTGACGCTGCTGGTGGTGCTGATGGTCACTCAGCACCCGCTGATCCAGCTGTTCCGCGGACGGCGCACGCCCGGCGCGCTGGCCCAGGGCCTGCGCAGCGTGGTGGACGGCTTTCATGACGGCGCGCGCAACATGATCGGCATCGGCGCGGCCACGGCCACGGCGGGCGTGATCGTGGGCGCGATCACGCTCACGGGCCTGGGCCTGCGCATGACCGAGTTCGTGGAGTTCGTCGCCCAGGGCAACGTGATGATGATGCTGCTGTTCATCGCCTTTGTCTGCCTGGTGCTGGGCCTGGGCGTGCCCACCACCGCCAACTACGTGCTGGTGGCCACGCTGATGGCGCCCGTGGTGGTGGAGCTGGGCGCGCGCTCGGGGCTGGTCATCCCCTTGATCGCGGTGCACCTGTTCGTCTTCTACTACGGCATCATGGGAGACATCACGCCGCCGGTGGGGCTGGCCACCTTTGCGGCGGCGGCCATATCGCACGAAGACGCCATCGAGACCGGCGTGCAGGGCTCGCTGTACGCACTGCGCACCGTCATCCTGCCCTTCATCTGGATCTTCAACACCCAGCTGCTGCTGATCGACGTGCATGGCTGGTACGAACTCATCCGCGTGGTGCTGGCCTGCACGCTGGCCACGCTGCTGTTCGCAGCCGTCACCATGCAGTGGCTGCGCGTCAAGAGCCGCTGGTGGGAAACCCTGGTGCTGCTGGCCGCGGTGGCGCTGCTGTTCCGCCCGGACTTCTTCATGGACCAGTACGCCGCGCCCTACCGCAGTGCGCCCGCCGCCCAGGTGTTCGATGTGGCGCGCGATGCCGACGACAACGCCACGCTGGTGCTGCGCATCCAGGGCACCAGCATCGAAGGCGAAGACATCCGCAAGACCGTGGCCGTGCAACTGGGCGCCAAGGGCGAGGACGGCCGCAAGCGCCTGGCCGAGGCCGGGCTGCAGCTGGTGCCACTGGGCGACGCGGTGCAGATCGGACAGGTGAAGTTCGGCTCGCGCGCACGCAAGGGCGGGTTTGAGCAGGGCTGGGACGTAGCCAGCGTGGAGCTGCCCACCGACCGCCCCAGCCCCCACTGGTTCTACCTGCCCGCACTGCTGCTGGCAGCAGGGGTGTGGTGGGCGCAGGGGCGGCGCATGGCAGCGGCGCAGCGGC
>DAIQRN010000263.1:0-4551 GCA_036786185.1 Acidovorax sp.
TGTGCAGGTCCCAGCTTTCGGGGTTGCGCTGGGGACTGAAGCCGTCGAGGTAGACGGAGTCCACCATCACGTTCTGCTGGCGCAGCATGGCCTGGGTGTCGCCCACGTACAGGGTGAGCAGCACCCGGCCCTCGTCAAAACGCAGCCGGTGCACGCCCGGCAGCAGGCCCCACCATTGCTGGTGCAGTGCTTCGGCCAGCGGCGCCAGTTCGGGGTGGACCGAGGTGGCGCGCAGCAGGTCGGCCGCGCTCACGGGCCAGGCCTCGGTCGATACGAAGTGCAGCAGCGTGGGGCGCTGCGGGTCGGCCCGCCAGGCGGCCCAGGTCACCAGAAAGTTCAGGCCAAAGCCGAATCCGGTTTCCAGAATGCGCCACTGTGGCTGCCCGGCCCAGGCCTCGGGCAGGCCGCAGCCGTGCAGAAACACACGGCGGGCCTGGTCTAGGCCGCCGTTTTCACTGTGGTAGCGGTCGCCGAAGCGGGGGCTGTAGGGGGTGCCGTCCGGCAGCCAGTCAACAGGCTCGGACATGTCCTATTCATCCGCTGGGGCCACGCCCGTAAGCCCTTCGATTTCTTCCGCCAGTCGCGCAGCCTCCGCCTCCAGCTGGGCCATTTCTGCTTCCAGTGCGGCTTGGTGCTGGGCCACGGTGGTGGCAAAGAATGCGCTGTCTTGCTGCATGCGCTGGTGCAGTTCGTAGCCGGGGGCTTCGCGCAGGATGTTCAGCGTTTCCAATGTTTCCAGAATGCGCTGTTGCAAAGCATTCAGCAACGTTCGCAGGCGCCGTACATCACTGGAATCGTCCTGGCTCAGCGCGGCCATGCCATGCTTGCTCAGGAAGGCGTCGGGGTTTTGTGCAATTTCGCGCAGGCGCTGGATGTCGCCCCGGTCGCGGGCCTGGTTGATTTCTGCCGTCAGCCACTCATGGGCGCGGCGTTTTTCGGGGTCGTCCATGCAGCGGTCGGGGTGGAACATGCGCACTAGCTTGCGCCAGATGTCTTTCATCTCCTGCGCTTGCTCATCAGTTAGTGCCTGTTTGCTTGCTGCCTCGAATGCGGCCTGCTCGTATTCGGCGTTCGTTCGCTGGCGCGCCTCGGCGTGGGCTTGCTCGACTTCTTGGGCTTCGTCGTCCCCAGACCGCATCAGCGCATCCAGATATTCGCGCCGGAAATCGACGTTCAACCGTAGTTGGTCGCGGCGCTGGTAGTGGGGCCGCAAGGCCTGGAACAACTGGGCCAGTGCCGCATCCACTGCGTGTTTTTGTGCGGTGTAGTCGGCTTCCAGCGTGGTCAGCCGCTCGCGCGCGGCGTCTATCAGTCGTTGCAGCTCGGCCTTTTGCGGCGACAAGTACAGCACCACGGCGCTTCCGTCCGGCCATTCTGAGGCGGCGGCGTCATTATTGGTCGCCACGCCCATCGCAGACTGGGGCGGCGCTTCGGTCTCCAGTTGCGCCAGATACCACTGGCCCATGCTGGCGCTTCGCGCGTTGCTGGAGCCTGCCAGCCACTGCAGCCAGCCATGCAATTCGCTGTCGGCCGCCGCTTCGCGGAAATTGCGGCCCTTGAATTTGCCAAAGGCAATCAGCGAGGGAAACCAGGTGGCTTCGGTTAGTGCCAGCAGGTCGTCCCAGGTGTGCAGGCCGCGCGCCTCAGCCAGAGGGCGCAACACGGTGCCCAGCAAATCGACCACGGTTTGCACATCGCCCAGCGCGGTGTGCGCGCCGCGCTCGGGCAGGCGGTAGAACTGGCGCAGGGTTTGCAGCTTGCAGTTACCCGCAGGCACCGGGTCCACCAGCCGCCGCGCCAGTTCCAGCGCGCATAAACCACGCTGGCCGATGGGGCCCAGTCCCATACGCTGCCACTCGGGCAGCAGCACTTGGTCCCAATCAAACGCCAGGTTATACGCCACCACCGGCAGGCCGCCCGCGTAGGCCGCAAAGTCTCGGTACACCGCCAGCGGGTCGTCACCATCGCGCTCCAGGATTTCGCGCGTGTAGCCGTTGACGCGCGAGGCTTCGGGTGAAATGTTGGCGTTGTGGTTGAGCAAGCGCCGAAACGGCGGGCCGTCTGGGAGCCAGCCCTTCATTTTTTGCGCGCCAATTTCCACCACGTAGATCGGTGCCTGGATGCCGTTGGTTTCGGTGTCGAGGAGGACCCAGGAGTGGTGGTTCATTCGTCGTTTACTTTCAAATTGAGCGGTGCGCCGATGATGTGCAGAGTGCTATCGCACCAGAGCCTTTTCAGCCCGGGCACGGGGGTCAAGTCCAGCTCAGTCAATCGGTTATGCCTGCAGTGGAGCATTTGCAGCCGTGGAACGGAGGCCAGATCCAGCTCGGTCAGCTGGTTGATCACGCAAGCGAGCTTTTTCAAGTCCGGTACGGGCATAAGGTTCAGCTCGGTCAATTGGTTTTTTAAGCAAGCAAGCGTTTGCAAACCCGGTACGGGGGGCAGGTCCAACGCGGTCAGTGGGTTGCTGCTGCAATTGAGCACTTTCAGGCCCGGTACGGGCGTCAGGTCTAGCTTGGTCAGTTGGTTATTGTTGCAACAAAGCTTTTTGAGGCCCGGTATGTGGGTCAGGTCCAGCTCGGTCAGTTCGTTGGCTCTGCAAACGAGAATTTCTAGCTGTGGTACCTGCGCGAGTGCGAGACTGGTAAGTCGGTTGTCATCACAAAACAAATTTCGCAGATATTCTGGCAAGGTGGGTAGAGAGCCTTGAGGTGCATTCAGGATACCCAGGCGCCAAATTTGCAGGCCCCGGCCCCATGCCCAGTCAGTCAAGCGCAACAGCTCAAAGTCCCACACCAGGGAGGCGATGGCTCCGTCTGCAACTCGGAAATCTGCCTCGATCACGTTGTTCGAATTTTTCTTCTGGCTACTAGCCAACGCCTCCACCACCTTCTTCGGCTCCATCCCCAACATCCGCGCCCAGCGCTGAATCTGCGAGTGGTCGGCTTCGCGAAATTCGTAATCGCCAATGCGATAGCGCCGCTGCGCTGCCAGCGCCCGTTCCTGGCTGCGGGCTACGTCCAGCAGGTTTTCCGCCATGCGCGTGGCCATGCGTTGTTGGCCTGTGGAGGTTGTCAGTGCGCCACCGCTGGCAGAGGCAATCGCCGGGAGCAGTGGGTTTTGGTCGGACATGGGGCATGAAGGGAATAGGCCAAGAAAAAGGCGCCGCGAAGGACGCCTGTGTGTGCCGAGGGCGCTAGAAGGGCGCTTCGGGCACCTAGGGGCCGTAGCCCGCCGCAGCGTCAGCGCCACCGCCAAAAAAGTGATTTTGGCGAAACCACTTTTTGCAGCGCTGCACTTCGCTTTGCTCCGTTATGCGCTGGGCGGGACGTAACCCGCTGCGGCGTCTGCGCCGCCGCCAGAAAAGTGATTTTGGCGAAACCACTTCTTGCAGCGCTGCACTTCGCTTTGCTCCGTTATGCGCTGGGCGGGACATAGCCCGCCGCGGCGTCTGCGCCGCCGCCAAAGAAGTGGTTTTCCATCTGCCGGGCCAAATACTGGCGGGCGCGGGCGTCGGCCAGGTTCAGGCGGTTTTCATTGACCAGCATGGTCTGGTGCTTGAGCCAGTCGGCCCAGGCTTGCTTGCTGACGTTTTCCCAGATGCGCTTGCCCAGCTCGCCAGGGTAGGGCGGAAAGTCCAGGCCTTCTGCCTCTTGGCCGAGTTTGATGCATTGGACGGTGCGTGCCATGGTGTTTCCTTCTCGTGATGGGGTGGGTGCGAAGGCTGCGTGGGGCAGTCTTCAGATGTTTTGGGTATTAAGAACTGAAATCTTATTGGTTCCAGTTTTTAAGAGGGCCTTCCAGAATGCGTTTCATCGGTGTTTTGCACCGCCCACATTCAAAACCGAGGACCCCCATGAACTTTCGCCGCGACTTTATCAAGTTTCCATTGGCCGCAACCTTTGCAGGCGCTTTGGCGTTGACCGCACTGCCGTCGTTTGCGCAGTCTGTGACGCTGCTCAACGTCTCGTACGACCCCACCCGCGAGTTGTACGTGGAGTTCAACCAGGCATTTGCCAAGCACTGGAAGGCCAAGACCGGCCAGGACGTGACCATCAAGCAAAGCCACGGCGGCTCGGGCAAGCAGGCGCGCTCCATCATCGACGGGCTGGACGCCGACGTGGCCACGCTGGCCCTGGCGGGCGACACCGATGCGCTGCACACCAACGGCGGCTGGATTCCGAAAGACTGGCAAAAGCGCCTGCCGCACAACAGCTCGCCCTACACCTCCACCATCGTGCTGGTGGTGCGCCAGGGCAACCCCAAGGGCATCAAGGACTGGGACGACTTGGTGCGCCCCGATGTGAAGGTGATCACGCCCAACCCCAAGACCTCGGGTGGCGCGCGCTGGAACTACCTGGCTGCCTGGGAATTTGCCAAGCGCAAGTACGGCGGTCCAAACCGTGATGAAAGCAAGGCCAAGGACTTCGTCGCCAAGCTGTACGGCAACGTGCCCGTGCTGGACACCGGCGCGCGCGGCTCCACCATCACCTTTGCGCAGCGCAACCAGGGCGATGTGCTGATCGCCTGGGAGAACGAGGCCTACCTGCT
>DAIQRN010000264.1:0-4546 GCA_036786185.1 Acidovorax sp.
CGGCGCACCAGCGTCATGGGGCGGAAGTAGCGCGAGCGGCTGTAGAAGCGCGGCGCGAAGTCGGTGATCTCCACGCCGTGCCCGGCCTTGTCGAACAGCTGGGTGCGCAGGATGGCGGTGTTGGGTTCGTACCACTGGTGGGTCGAGGCCAGGTCCTCCAGCTCGATGGAGAAATGGCTGCCGTCCTCGCCGGGCTGCAGCAGGGCGTTGAACACCGGGTCGCCGTCAAAGCGTGGCAGGCAGCACCACACCATGCGGGCATGCTCGTCGATGAGGGCGCTGATGGAGCAGTTGCCAATCATGCCCAGGTGCAGCGAGCCCGTGGGCGGGCTGGGGGTGGCGGTGGTCATGGTTCGCGCTCTCCTTGGGTTCGGGCACTGGACAGCCAGCCGCGCAGTGCGGCCGGCGTCATGCACCGGTGTCTGGCCACGGTCGGCCCTTCGCCCACCTTGATGCCCCAGCCGCCCAGGGCCTGCACGGCGGCAAAGCCCGCCTCGTCGGTCACGTCGTCGCCCACGAACACGGGCGTGCGCCCGGCAAACGGGGGCTGCGCCATGAAGTCCACGATGGCCTGCCCTTTGTGCACGCCCCGGGGCTTCACTTCAAGAACGCACTTTCCGCGCAGCAGCTCCACGCCGTCGATGCCGTGCAAGGCCCGCTCCAGCGTGTCGCGGCAGAGGGCCTCCAGGTGCCGTGCCTGGCGGTAATGCAGGGCCATGCTGGTGCGCTTGGCCTCCACCAGCAGACCGGGGTGCTGGGCGGCCAGGTCGCGGGCGGCCTGAAGCGCCGGGCCCAGGTCGGGGGCCTGCGCCGTGGTGTGGGACCCGTCGGCCAGGCGGTACTGCGCGCCGTGCTCGCTGGCCAGGGGCAGGCGCAGCGGGGCCAGAAAGCCGTCGATGTCGGCCTCGGTCCGGCCCGTCACGATGGCCAGCGCGCCGCCCAGCAGGGCCTGCAAGGCCGACAGGGTGGGAGCCAGCCCGGAAGCCACGCGCACTGCGTCGGGGCGCGGTGCCAATTCGGTCAGGGTGCCATCGAAATCGAGAAACAGCGCGTGGGCAGTTGTCAGTGGAGGGAGCAGCTGCATGGGGAGGGACCTTAGCAGATAGGGCGCGGCAGCCTTGTGGGACAAGCCTGACAGTCAGGGCCAGCGGGCCCGTTTGCGCGTGGCCCTTGAAACCGCCCGGCGCGGCCGCACTGTGCAAGAAGCACCCACCGCCACCCCCGCCCATGACCGAAGCCCTGCACATCGTCTGCCCGCACTGCCACACCACCAACCGCGTGCGCGCCACCGACCTTTCCAGCGCGCCCGACTGCGGCCAATGCCACCGGCCGTTGTTCGTGGGGGCGCCGCTGGAGCTGGATGCACAGTCCTTCGAGCGCCACACGGGGCGCAGCCACATCCCGGTGCTGGTGGACTTCTGGGCGCCCTGGTGCGGCCCGTGCCGCCAGATGGCACCCGCCTTTGCCCAAGCCGCGAGCGAGCTGGAGCCGCACGTGCGCCTGGCCAAGCTCAACACCGAAGAGCACCAGACGCTGGCCGCGCGCCATGCGATCCGCAGCATTCCCACCATGATCGTGTTCCGGCAGGGGCGCGAGGTGGCGCGGGTGTCCGGCGCGCTGGGCGCGGCGGACATCGTGCGCTGGGTACGGTCGGTTGTTGGCTGAGGGAGAGCCTGTCGGCCAAATGGTTGGCCGATTGTTGGCGCGGCACTGCCCGCAAGGTGGCGGCGAGCCGGTCGCCGTGGAGGCGTGCTAGCCGGAAGCTGCCAGCCAGCGCCCGATGGCATCGCGCCGCGCCGCGTGGATGCGTTCACCCACCTGCGGCCCGCGCAGGCCGCGCGCGGCGGAGTCGGCGGACACCTCGGCGCTGACAACCGATTGCGCGGCCTCCAGCGCCTGGGCCAGGCGCTGGCGCTGCGGGTAGGGCCGATCTTCAAACCCCAGCCGCCCGCGCGCGTCGCACTCGCAGGCCAGCAACACGTCGGCAAAACGCGCGGGCTTGCGGATCGCGTCGCAGCGCTCCAACAGGCGCAGCAGGGCGTCGGCGCCCAGCTCGCCGCTGCGGTGGATGTTGCCGTGCTCGCGCGCCACCACGTCGGCGGTCTCGCGGCAGTCCACGGGCACGCGCAGGCGTTCGGCCAGCCCCTTGAGCAGCCTGGCGCTGCGCTGCTCGTGACCGATGTGGCGCGGCAGCAGGTCGGCGGGCGTGGTGCCCTTGCCCAGGTCGTGCGTCAGGCAGGCAAAGCGCACCGTCAGCGACGCATCCAGCCGCGCCGCCATGTCCAGCACCATCATCAGGTGCACGCCGGTGTCCACCTCGGGGTGGTATTCGGCGCGCTGCGGCACGCCCCACAGGCGCGCCACCTCGGGCAGCAGTTGCGCGAGCGCGCCGCACTCGCGCAGCACCTCGAACATGCGCGAGGGCTTTTCCTCCATCAGCCCGCGCGCCAGTTCCTGCCATACGCGCTCGGGCACCAGGTGGTCCACCTCGCCGTGGGCCACCATCTCGTGCATCAGCTGCATCGTCTCGGGTGCCACCGTGAAGTCGGTAAACCGCGCCGCAAACCGCGCCACGCGCAGGATGCGCACGGGGTCTTCGCGGAACGCATCGGTCACGTGGCGCAGTACGCGGGCGTGCAGGTCTTGCACGCCTGAATATGGGTCAAAAAGGCCTTCGACGCCCGTCCAATCTGCGCTGGCAGCTATTGCATTGATAGTGAGGTCGCGGCGCGAAAGGTCTTCTTCCAGCGTCACGTCGGGCGCGCTGTGCACCACAAAACCACGGTAGCCACGGCCGCTTTGGCGCTCGGTGCGGGCCAGCGCGTATTCCTCGCGCGTTGCGGGGTGCAGAAAGACGGGGAAGTCGCGCCCCACGGGCAGATAGCCCTGCGCCAGCATCTGCTCGGGCGTGGCGCCCACCACCACCCAGTCGTGGTCATTGACGGGGCGGCCCAGCAGCCGGTCGCGGACGGCGCCGCCCACCATGTAGATTTGCATGGGGCGAGTTTAGAACCTGTGCCCCGCCGTATAGTCCGGTCCACCATGTCCCTCGCGTCCAGCCTCACCATCGCCCAGCCCAACCCCGACGGCAGTGTGCCCGTGCCTGCGGCGCCCGACGCGGCCGCCAACGCCGCTGCCGAGGCCTTGCAGCGCGAGGCGCAGCTGGAGGCCCTGCAGGCCCAGGTGGACGGTTTGCAGGAGATCCTGGCCAAGCCGCTCAGCGACATCCTGGCCGAGCACGGCAAGGCCCAGGAGGCCGCCGCCGCGTGGGACTCCTTTGGTGCGATGTGGATGCTGTCGCAGCGCGCCATGCGCCGCGTGGCGATGGACCTAGCGGCCACGCAGGGCGTGAGCGAGGAAGACGTGGTGGCCCGCGCCATGGCCTATGCCAACCAGGTGCTCAACGTGGAAGACGAGGACCTGGGCGGCTCCGTCGCGCCCGCCCAGCTGGCGCACATTGCGCGCCACAAAGCGTTTTTGCGCAAGCAGTTCCGGTAGGCGGCGCGCAGCGCGTCGGTTCGTTCGTTAGCGGCGGAGCCGGTACGGCTCTTCAAAATCCAGAAAATCCTTCTCGGCCAGAGCGCCGTCGATCCAGGCCTTGACGCCGGGTAGCTCGCGCACGCGCTGGACGTAGGCCTGGATGTGCGGCGGCACGGGCAGGGCGTAGGTGGAGAGGCGCATGCACACCGGTGCAAAGTAGGCATCGGCCACGCTGAATTGGCCAAACAGCAGGGGGCCGCCGTGCTCCTGCAGCAGGGCGCTCCACATCTCCACCAGCCGCTGCACGTCGGCGCGCACGCCGGGCTGGTCGCGCCAGATCAGGGCGCCGGTGTCGGCCAGGTCGGCCTCGATGTTCATGGGGCAGTGGCTGCGCAGGGCGGTAAAGCCGCTGTGCATTTCGGCGCAGACGCTGCGGGCGCGGGCGCGCGCCTTGGCGTGGGCGGGCCACAGCTGCTTGTCGGGCCAGGTTTCGGCGGCGTATTCGGCGATGGCCAGCGTGTCCCACACCACCAGGTCGCCATCGACCAGCACCGGCACCTTGCCGGTGGGGCTGACCGGGCCCAGGGTGCGCTTGAAGTCGGAGTCGGCCTCGAAGCTGTCGAAGCGCACCACCACTTCGTCAAACGCAATGCCGGCCTGGCGCAGCAGCACCCAGGGGCGCATGGACCAGGACGAGTAGTTCTTGTTGCCGATGTAGAGCTGGGGCATGGGGGGCCTTTCTTGGTTGAACTCAATTGCGTTACCCGCCGTGTCTGAAGCGAGGGCGGCCCTTGCGCGGGCAGCCGCGCAAGGACCGCCCCGCTGCGCTGGCTGCGTCCTCCCTCCCGAGCGAAGCGCGAGAGAGGGGGGAAGACGCGAAGCGTCTCAGGGGGGTGTTCCTCATACAGGCCAGACCACGCCGTTGTCGTTGAGGATGGCGTCCAGCGGCAGGTCGTGCGCCTCGGGCTCGAAGTCGTCCAGGTAGCCGTTGGTAAAGCCCAGGCCCACGGCGAAGGGCTTGGGCTGCAGCGTGGCCAGGGTGCGGTCGTAAAAGCCGCCGCCGTAG
>DAIQRN010000265.1:0-4514 GCA_036786185.1 Acidovorax sp.
ACGCAAAGGTGGCCAGCCAGCGGGCGCGGTTGAACACAATGTTGACCAGCGAGATGCCGCCCGCAATCGCCATGGCCACCAGCATGATGTTGCGGATCACCGTCACGTCATAGCTTTTGCGCAGCTGTGGCGTGGTGAGGTACTCCGGAAAGTGAAAGGCCAGCACGCCCAGAAAGCACAGGATGGCCAGCGTGAGCGCAATCACGCCCGACACCAGTCCCCGTCCGGTGCGCAGCGCGCCATGGCTTTCGGTGAATTCATTGAGTTTTTCTAGTTCGATCATCCGTTTCTCCTCGCGCTCCCGGTGTGGCGCTGCGCGAGTGTAGCGAAGCCATCGCGGACCGCGCTGCGGCCCCAGGGCCTCCTAGAATTGCGGCATGAACATCCCCTCGCACCAGCTCAGCATGACCGTGCTCATGTCGCCCGACATGGCCAATTTCTCGGGAAACGTGCACGGCGGTGCCATCCTCAAGCTGCTGGACCAGGTTGCGTACTCCTGCGCCGCGCGCTACTCGGCCTGCTACGCGGTCACGCTGAGCGTGGACCAGGTGATGTTTCTGCAGCCCATCCACGTGGGCGAACTGGTGACCTTTCTGGCCAGCGTGAACTACACGGGTTCCTCGTCGATGGAGATCGGCATCAAGGTGGTGGCCGAGGACATCCGCTCGCAGGTGGTGCGGCATGTGAACAGCTGCTTTTTCACCATGGTGGCGGTGGACGAGGCGCGCAAGCCGGTCAAGGTGCCACCGCTGTCGCCCGCCACGCCGGACGAGCGCCGCCGCTGGGACGCGGCCCTGCTGCGCAAGTCCTTGCGCAAGGAGCTGGCGGAGCGCTTTGCGCAGGTGCGCGAAACAGCGGGGTAGGCCGAACACATAGAAAAAGGGCCCCCGCACGGCAGGAGCCCTTGTTCAATCGGGTGACCGTCGGTTAGCGCGTAGCGCAGAAGCCGAATTCTGCTGTGGCCCCGGGAGCCAGGGTCTGGTTCCAGCTTACGCCCGAAGCACTGAGGTTGCCGTCCGTCTGGGACCAAGTGGCGTTCCACAGGTTGTTGATGGTGCCGCCCACCGGAACGGTGATGGCCCAGTTACTCGTGGCATTGCCCATGTTGATGACTTGGACCTGCTGGCAGTAGCCAGAGCCCCAGTCGCTGTTCATCGTTTGCATCACGGAGAAATTGGAAACCGGCGTGGGGGTTGGAGTGGGGGTCGGGGTAGGTGCTGGCGTAGGGGCGGGTATGGCGCCATCGCCCCAGAGCCTTTGCAACAGTTGCACCTTGTCTGTGCGCACGGTGGTCCAGTCATCGTCCAGGATACCGCCGGTGTCGCCGCTGTTAGGGTTCCACGACCAGTAGAAGCCATTGCGCATGCCCTCGGCCACAAGGTAATCCACCAACGCGTTCTGCCACAGCACGTCGCGTGCGTCGCCTCGGCCATACTTGCCGCCGAATTCACCCAGCACCACGGCATGGCCGGCCTGTGCGAAGCGGCCAAAGTGCTGGGCCCAGATGGCGGGCATGTTGTTTGGGAAATCGGATGTGTTGAAGTATGACTGCCCATACACATCCGGCCCATAGGTGTGCGGGGCCAGCAGCAGCCGGTTGGCCGGGATGTTGAGTGGGGTGCACTCCAGGGGCTCCAGGTTGCCACCCCAGAAGTGGGCGCTTTTGCTGGAGCAGATGGGATTCTCGCCAACGCCCTCCACGGCGATCAGCCAGTGTGGAGCCACCGGCAGTACTGCAGCGGCAGCGCGCTCGGCCGCACGATTCCAGTCGGTGGCGTTGTTGCCCGTGCCCCAGGTGGCGGCGCCATGGGGCTCGTTCTTGATGTCAATGCCAATGACGCCAGGCACGCCCGCATACCGCTGGGCCACATAGACCAGGTCGCTGATCCATTGTTGTTCGCTGTAGCTCGGGGTGTACCAAAGCTCGCTGATCGTCTGACAGTCGGGGGTGTGGTGGTCCAGCAGCACGTACATGCCGCGCCCGCTCAGCTCGTTGACCACCTTATCCATGACCTGGATCGCCGACAGACCTTGCAGGTCCGCATTGCGGCCGTAGTCAATGCTGCTGGGCGGGGCCGACCCGTGCAGCGTGGCGGGGCAGAACGGTAGGCGTACGGCATTAAAGCCCTGTGCCTGCATCTGCGTGATCATGTCTTTCCAGTTGCGGACCCAGAGGCCATGCACCACATACGTGTTGGTTTCAAAACCAAACCAGTTCACGCCGCGCAGCTGAATGGCCTGGCCTGCATCGTTGACTACCTTACCGGCCTCAATGGCGTAGCTCCAGGCAGAGCTGCTACCCACAATCAAGCAGCCAGCCAGAGCGAGGTTTTTACACAGGTTTTTCAGCTTCATGGTGTGTGTCTTTGTTGTCTCTAGGCCAAGGGCGAAGGCTAGTGTATCTCGGTCCCGCGTGCCGCTGCCGCGGCTCGACGATAGTCCGGAGGTTGGTATGCTGGATCGTTTCCCACTCACGCGAATTGTAAAAGCATGTACGCGGGTTTTCAGGCAGATTCTGATGGACAAACGGCCAGCGCCCCGGCCGCGAAGGTGCTCGTCAGCCAGTGTTGCCTGCGAGTTCCTTCATCAGCGTTTTGCGCTGGACTTTGCCTATCTAGGAACGCGGTGGTGTTGAGCGCATCCAGTACACCGTAGGTGGACTCCACCAGTTGAGCTGAGGCACCTTCCACGCGCGGGCTCAGGCGCTCGGTCGGCCGAGAGACGGTGTCCATCTACTGCGCAAACTGATTGATGCTGACACGTAACCCGATGGGGCCTGGTACACCCGGTGGATAATTTCAATGTGGGTGGGAATCAGAAAAAAGGCGAGCAAAAGCCCGAGTCTGCGCTGGAACCAACGTTGCATCCAAGGGCCAAGGGATGCAGGAAAGGGTGGCGCTCAGCTGGCGCGCAAGGCCTGCGGGAGTTGCGCTGTATCCAGTGCGGCCAGCGCCACGCCCCGCACCACGTCCCCCACCACGATCACCGACGGGCTGGCCAGCCCTTCGCGCTCGATGGTGGCGTGCAGCGTGCCCAGCGTGGTGACGGCATGGCGCTGCCGGGGCAGGCTGGCGTGCTGGATGATGGCCACGGGCGTGTCGGCGGGCAGACCGGTCAGCAACTCCTGCTCGATGGTCGCGGCGCCGCTCACGCCCATGTAGATCACCAGGGTCAGCTTTGCGTCGCGCGCCGTGGCGGCCAGCTGGCGCCAGTCGGTGCCGGCGTCGCCCGGCTTGGCATGGCCGGTGATGAAGACCACGCCGTGCGCGTGCTCGCGGTGGGTGAGCGGGGCGCCCAGCGACGTGAGCCCGGCCAGCCCGGCGGTAATGCCGTTGATGACCTCCACCTGCACACCGGCGGCGCGCAGATGCTCCACCTCTTCGCCGCCACGGCCAAAGATGAAGGGGTCGCCGCCCTTGAGGCGCACCACGTTCTCGCCCTCCTGCACAGCCATGAGCATGAGTTTTTCGATGAAGGCCTGCGGCGTGCTCTTGCAGCCGCCCCGTTTGCCCACGTGCACGATGCGGGCCGTGGGCGCAGCGTGCGCCACGATGGCATCGCTTACCAGGTCGTCCACCAGCAGCACGGTGGCGGCCTGGATGGCCTTGAGGGCCTTGAGCGTGAGCAGTTCCGGGTCGCCCGGGCCTGCGCCGACCAGGGTGCAGCGGCCTGTGGAGAATGTGTGCGTGGGGTTCATGGCGTGGTCGTCGGCTCGGTGGTTTGAGCAGCGACTTGCAAGATATGTTCCACCTGCCGTGCGATGGCGGGCGGCACGGGCAACTCGCCCGCCAGCACCTGGCGTGTGTAGGTGGCCGTGGTGGTCACATCGATCTCGGCGGGCAGGCCCGGCACCTCGCTGGCCGTGCCCGGTTGCTGCGCCTCCAGCAGCGTGTGCTCACCGCGCACAAAGCCGTCGTAGCGCGGCGTCCGGCGCGGGTCGGTGGCGACCTCGCCCTCCAGCCCGCGCGAGAGCAGGGCGCTGGTGCCCAGCGTGCAAAAGGTGGCCTGCAGCATCTCGAAGTATTCGGGGTGGGTGTAGGCCGTGACCACCACCGAAGGGCCCGCGCAGGGGCTCATCAGCTTGACCACGCTGTGCCCCGGGTTGCGCAGGCCCACCACCTCGCGCACCGCCAGCAGGCGCGCCAGCCCCGCGTGCAGGTGCTCGGTATGGATGTGGCGCACCGTGCCATTTGCTATTTTTTCAGGAGCTGTTAGCGCAGGTATATCAAGCGCTAGGAGCACGTCTGATGCCAAAACACGCCGCGCCTCGGTGCGCATGCCGTGCAGCAGCACCGGCAGGCCTTCGCGCGCCAGCAGCAGCGCCAGCAGCGGCGTCAGCACCGGCAGCTTGCGGGCGCCGTTGTAGCTGGGCAGCACGATGAGCGGGCGGTCGGTGGCGGGTATCAGGGCCAAGCTCTGGTGCGTGGCATCCAGAAAGCCGCACATCTCTTCGGACGTTTCGCCCTTGATACGCATGGCCAGGCAGAAGGCGCCGATTTCCAGGTCGGTCACGC
>DAIQRN010000266.1:0-4506 GCA_036786185.1 Acidovorax sp.
TGTCGGTGCCAACGACCGCTGGCGGCACAGCCAATGGCTGGAGTTTCTGTACCAGCGTCTGCTGTTGGCGCGGGATTTATTGACCAGCGACGGCGTGATCTTGGTCAGCATCAACGATGAAAACCGGGCGCGGCTAGAGCTGTTGATGGATGAGGTGTTTCCGGGGCGTAGGCTGGGCAGCATTACATGGCGCACGCGGCAAGGCTCAAATGCAGACCAAGCCTGTTTTCTATCTGTCGATCATGAGCATGTGCTGGTGTATGGAAACAGTGCCTTCGCCTTCAATGGATTTGATAAAAGCTATGAAATGTATAGCAATACGGATAATGATCCGCGTGGGGATTGGCGAATTGGTGACATTACGCTAGGTTTTTCGTTTAAAGAGCGACCTAATCTCTATTACCCGCTGACAGACCCTGCAACAGGCATTTCTTATCCATGTAGTCCGGAAAGCGTTTGGCGCTATGCCACTGAAGCTCGGTTGAAGCCTGGCCAACGACTTCAGGCCAAAAGCATGGAGGAGTACATTCGTTTAGGGCAAATCGTTTTTCCAACAAATCCGCGTGTTGAGACATGGAATTCAATGGGCGAACTATTGCAAGCCATTGATGCAAATGAAGTACCGCGAGGTGGTAAATCGCTTTTACTGCGTAGAGATTTGCCCGATTTAGAGTGGTGGGTAGGCAAGCCAGTAGGCTTTGGCCGTCCTCAATTCAAGCGTTACAAGGCCGACTTGCGCAATCAAACGCAGCCGTTATCGAGCTGGGTTGTTCCGTCGTTCGAAGAGGGGACGTATGAAGCGGATGAGAGTCTCGTTTCGGCAACGAATCAAGAGGGTGCGCGACAGGTTGCGCAAATTTTTGGCGACAGGGCATTCAACTACGCCAAACCCGCATCTCTTATTAAAGGTTTGCTCTCCCAAGCCACCCGCCCCGGCGACATCGTGCTGGACTTCTTTGCCGGCTCCGGCACCACTGGCCAGGCGGTGCTGGAGCTGAACGCCGAAGACAACGGCCAGCGCCGCTTCATCTTGTGCAGCAGCACCGAGGCCACGGCCAAGGAGCCGCACAAAAACCTGTGCCGCGATGTCTGCGCCGAGCGGCTGCGCCGCGTCATTGCCGGGTACGGTGGCAAAGATGGCTACACCCTGGCGCAAGGCGGCGAGTTTGCCTATCTGCAGCTGGACAAGCTCAACGCCGCCGATGTGGTGCTGGACGCTACGCCCGCCCATGCCGCTGCCTTGCTGGCCCTGCGCAATACCGCCACCGCCCCCAACCAGAGCAGTGAGCAACCCGTGCAAGTGGTTGCCAAGGGCCATGACTGGCTGCTGGTGCTGTGTGCCGAAAGCACGCCGCAGGCCTTGGCCGCCTTGCTGGCTTTGCCCGCCCAGCATGGCGTGGCCCGCCTGTTGGTCGTGGCGCAGCGTGCCAAGTCTGTAGGGCACTGGCTGGCACAGCGCGGGGTGCAGGCGCAGGTGCTTTCGCTGCGGCAGGTACTGCTGCAAGGGCAAGAGGGTGGCAAACGCCAGCGTTAAAACATTAAAACAATAGCTGTTAGCGCTTACTGAATAAGCGTTAAGTGCCAATTTTGTTTGAAATTTCAAGAGCTCCAAAAACCCTATGAACACTCCCGCCTCCTTGCCAAGCACCCATTTGCTGCAAACCCCGCTGGACTTGAGCCTGACCGCCCAGGCCACCAGCTTGCAGCCCGAGGAATTTCAGGCCACGCTGATTGCCAACATTAGCGCCGCCCTGCTGCGCCAGCCTGCGCCGCCTTGTCTGCTGCGTGCGCCCACGGGGGCGGGTAAGACTTTCATGATCGGGCAGGTGCTGCAGTGCGTGGGTCAGCAGCGCGATGTGCTGTGGTTCTGGTTTGTGCCCTACGTCACCCTGGTGGCGCAAACGCTGGATGCTTTGTTGCAGCAAGCCGCCGATCTGCGCCCGGTACCCCTGGCCCAGGGGCGCAACCAGGAGGTGGCGGCGGGCACGGTGCTGATTTCCACCGCTCAGGGGGTGGCCCGGGCGCAGTGGCGCACCCAGGGGTATGACGCGGATGGCGATGACGATGTGCGCACCCTGGCCGCCCTGCTGGCCCGCGCCCGTGCGAAGGGCTTGCAGATTGGGCTGGTGGTGGATGAGGCGCATATTGCGCTGGACAAGGGCACCGAGTTTGGCAAGTTTGCCCATTGGTTGCGGGCCGATTATTTGCTGCTGGCCACGGCCACGCCCAAGGATCAGCGGCTGACCGATTTTGTGGCCCACGCGGGCTATGGGGCGCACGAGCATTTTCCGGTCAGCCGCGACGATGTGGTGGCTGCGCGGCTGAATAAGAAGTACATCGAGGCCGTGATCTATAGCTTGGGTGGCAGCATGGCCCAGCTGACCGATGTGCGCCGCACAGTGCTGCGCCAGGCGTGGGGCCGCAATCAGCAGATTGCCCGCTTTCTGGCACACCAGGGTGTGGCGTGCGTACCGCTGTTGTTGGTGCAAGTAGCCAATGGGGCCAACACCGTGGACGAAGCCGCCGAGGAGTTGATGCGCCATTGCGGTGTGCAGCCCGATGCCATCGGCAAGCACTCTGCCGACGAGCCTGACCCGATACTGATGGCGGCCATTGCCAACGACACCACCAAGCAGGTGCTGATCTTCAAACAGTCCGCTGGCACGGGTTTTGACGCGCCGCGTGCTTTTGTGCTGGCCAGCATCAAGCCGGTGAACGATGCGGACTTTGCCATGCAGTTCATTGGCCGCGTGATGCGCGTGGCGCGGCAGGTGCGCGAAGCATTTCCCAGGCCGCAGGAGATTCCACCCGAGTTGAATACAGCGTTTGTTTACTTGGGCAACGCTGAAGCGCAGGCGGGCTATGAAGCGGCTGTGCAGGCCACCAGCGCCATCAAAAGCCAGTTGGAAGGGCAGACGGAGAAGTTGATGGCCCGCCGCACGATGGCTGGTGGTGTGGCCTACACCAATCGCCCGACGCAGGAGCCGCCGCTGTCGTATGCCTTCGGCCTGCCAGAGCCGACCCTACCGATCGGGGTGGCCGAGGAGCCTGCGGGCCAAGCCGCTTTACCGTGGAGCTCACCCACCACGCAGCCCACCGGGGCGGGGCCAGATTTATTCGGCTTTACGCCGCAGGATTTGGATGCTTTGCAGCCCGAACCTGCGGCCAAACCGGCACGCGCCCAGCCCCCCAGCACACGGGAGGAGGTGCTGGCGGCACTGGCAGAAAACCGGCTCAAGGTCTATCACCGCAAACGCGATCCGCAGGCAGTGCCGACGCTGGGTGACAGGCTCAAGACAGAGGAGAAGCCTGAGTTTGTGGATTTATCGGCCATTTCCCAGCAAGTGGCACAGCGCCTGCCGATCAGCCCAGCCTTGCAGCACACCGCCTTGCAAGTTGCGCTGAACCGCATGACGCAAAAGGAATTGCACAAGGAGCTAACGACTGGGCTGGGCTACACAGAGGAGATTCAGGTGGTGACCGATCGCCAAGCCCTGGCACGCGAAGCGGTGGCCGCGCTGGAGGCTATGCCGCATGTGGAGGATGAGGACTACCGCATCATCATGCAGGTGCTGACGCAGCGCCTGCGCCTTGCACTGGATGGGGCGCTGGCCGAAATTCAGGGTGAATCGCAGGCGGCTGCCCAAGCAGTGGCGGCCCTGACGGAGCAAGACCGCGTGCGGCTAGCACGTGATGCGGCACATTGGGTGATCCGCGATAGCACACAGGAGTTGCATGAGGCGATTTTTCAAGCCATTGCCGAGCAGGCCCAGCTGGTGGATGCCCAGCCTTTGCCGGATGTCATGATTTTTCCGCAAGACCTGCCTTTGGAGGCTTCTGCCAAAAACATTTATGGGGTTTTACCGCCGTCCAAGGAAGATGCGCAGGAGGTGGAGAACGTCTTGTTCATGGACGAACGGCACTGGTGGCAAGACCAGGTGTTTACGCTGTCTGATGGTGCTGTGTTCAGCGTGGGGCGGTATGACGGTGCCGTCAAATTGAACAAGCTAGAGCGTGATTTTGCCCGTGCGTTGGATGCAGCCGATTTTGTACGCTGGTGGCATCGCAACCCGGATAAAAAGCCGTATGCCGTGCGTGTGGTGCGTGCCGAGCATGAGCATTATTTCTATCCAGATTTTGTGGTGTGCGTGGAGCACACCCCTGGCAGTCCGCCTATGCAACGCTTGCTGGAGACGAAAGAAAACACCAAGGATGCGGCCCGCAAGATGCAGCACTTTCCGCCCGTTTATGGCCAGGTGCTGTTTCTCACGCCGGATGGCAACCGGCTGCGCTGGGTAAATGCTGATGGCAGTCTGGGTGAGACGGTGAAGCTGACAGAAATGGATGCTGTGCGCGAGCGGTTGGCACAGACGGTGGGGGCTGGGTAGGGAGAGGATTCTGGATACCCCCGTTCGCAGAGGAAATTCATGCTGCGAATGCCGCCATACTGAGCAGCACCGATATTGATTGCATTTCACCAAGGAGTTTTTTGATGCCCTACCTCTT
>DAIQRN010000267.1:0-2184 GCA_036786185.1 Acidovorax sp.
GCGCTGTTCTCGGCCTTCAACGTGCTCGACAACGTGGCCTTTGCGCTGCGCGAGCAGGGCACGCTGCCCGACGATCTGGTGCGCGACGCCGCCCTGGTCAAGCTGCAGATGGTGGGCCTCAAGCCCGAGCACGCCACGCGCATGCCGGCCGACCTGTCGGGCGGCATGGTCAAGCGCGTGGCGCTGGCGCGCGCGCTCATCATGGACCCGCCGCTGCTGCTGCTCGACGAGCCCACGGCGGGCCTGGACCCCAGCAGCTCCGATGATTTTTGCACCCTGCTGCGCGAGCTGCGCGCGGCGCTGGGGCTCACCGTCATCATGGTCACGCACGACCTCGATACGCTGTTTGCGCTCAGCACCCGCGTCGCCGTGCTGGCCGATAAAAAGGTCATCGTCACCGGCCCGCCGCACGAGGTGGCGCATTTCAAGCACCCCTTCATCGAACACTTCTTCATGGGCGAGCGGGGCCAGCGCGCCATGACACCGGTCCCTGCGCCGGTACACGCTCCCGCCCCGGACAAGGAAACCACCTGATGGAAAACAAATCCCACGCCCTCGCCGCAGGCATCTTCGTGCTGGTGGTGGCCGCCATGCTGGCGGGCCTGGCCATCTGGCTCACGCGCGACAACGCCAGCTATGAGCAGTACGAGCTGTCCACCAAGGACGGCGTGACCGGCCTGCAGCCCCAGGCCGCCGTGCGCTACAAGGGCGTGGCCGTGGGCAAGGTCACGCGCATCGGCTTTGACCCGCAGGTGGGCGGCAACGTGCTCATCCGCATTGCCGTCAACGAGCAGGCCCCGATCAGTCCCACCACCTTTGCCATCCTGGGCTACCAGGGCGTCACGGGCCTGGCCCACATCCTGCTGGACGATGCCGAGCAGCCCTACCCCGAGCTGCCCCCCGGGCCCAGCGGCCTGCCGCGCCTGCCCATCAAGCCCTCGCCGTTTGGCATGCTGGCCGAGCAGGCGCCCAACATCCTCGCCCAGGTGGAAGAAGCCACGCGCCGCGTGAACCAGCTGCTGTCCGACGGCAACCAGCAACGGCTGGGCGCAGCCATCGACAACCTGGCGCTGGCGGCGGGCAGCGTCAACACGCTCACCCAGCGGCTGGACACCACCGTGGTCCAGCGCCTGGACCCGGCCCTGGCCGCGCTGCCCCAGCTGGCGGGTGATGCCCGCAAAACCCTGCAGTCGCTCCAGCAGGCCAGTGCCAGCGTCACGGCCCTGGCCCATGACGTGGGCCAGACCACACAGCGCCTGAACGCCGAGGGTGGCGCCATCGACCAGATCACCCTGGGCACCAAGGCCCTGGCGCGCACGGCCGACCAGTTCGGCACCGCCACCTTGCCGCGCCTGAACCGTGCCGCCGATGACACCTCGCGTGCCGCGCGCCAGCTCAGCCGCGCGGCGGGCGGCGTCACCGACAACCCGCAGCTGTTCATCTACGGCTCCGGCCGCATCCCGCCCGGCCCCGGTGAAGAGGGCTTTGCGCCCTGAGGAAGCACCATGAAAACTATCAAAAACATAGCTGCTAGCGCTTATCTATCAAGCGCTGGAGCCCTATTTGGCTTGATTTTTCTGGCAGGCTGCTCGGCCCTGCCCGCGCCGCCCACGCGGCCCGTGCTGTACGACTTTGGTCCCGGCACCCTGGCCCCGGCACCCGCCGACCGACGCGCCCCGCTGCCCCCGCTGGCCCTGGCCGAGGTGGATGCGCCCGGCCTGCCCGAGGGCAGCACCGCCGTGCTCTACCGGCTGCAGTACACCGACGCCCAGCAGCTGCGCCCCTACAGCTTGGCCCGCTGGAGCCAGCCGCCCGCGCACCTGGTGCAGCAGCGCCTGCGTGAACACCTGGGCCAGCGCCGCGCCATCCTCCCGGCCGACACCGCCGCCGCCCAGGCGCGCGACCCGGCCCAGGGCAACCGCCTGCCGCCGGTGCTGCGCGTGGAGCTGGAGGAATTCAGCCACCTCTTCACCAGCGCCACCGACAGCGCGGGCGTGGTGCGCCTGCGCGCCACCGTGGTCCACCTGACCCCCGAAGGGGAGTCGCTGCGCGGCCAGCATGTGTTCATCGTCCGCACGCCGGCCCGCAGCGCCGACGCCGCCGGTGGCGTGGCCGCGCTGGCCGAAGCGTCCACCCAGGTGGCGCAGGAGGTGGCGGCGTGGGTGGAGCAGGTAGAGCGTTGAT
>DAIQRN010000267.1:2284-4499 GCA_036786185.1 Acidovorax sp.
TGGCGCCGGTCCAGCGCTTGAAGGCGCGCTGGAAGGCGCTTTGCTCTGAAAACCCCAGCAGGTAGGCAATGTCCAGCAGCGACAGGCCCGGGTCGCGCACATAGCCCAGCGCCAGGGCCTGGCGCCGGTCGTCCACGGCAACGGCCGCATCTGGGTGCACGACCTGGCGCAGCGCGAAACGCGCCTGGTGGCCGAGGGCATCCACTTCCCCGACGGGCTCCTGGGGCCGCACGGGTGGGTGTACCTCGCGCCGTTCTCGCGCAGCCACCGCGGCGTGGTGCGCATGGCCTACCCGCTGGCCCCCGCCAAGGGGTCGCGCTGAAGGACGGCACATGCTCGGTCGACGCCTGGGCCTGAAAAAACGGGTCCAAGGCGGGTCCTGGTCCCGGTGGCGCTGGCGGCTGCCGCCGTCGGAGCTTGCGTTCACGAACGTGTATCTCATTCGCCAGAGCCCACGCCAGACCTTCTGGCGGGCGGCCTCGTCCTGCACGCCGTAGGCCTGTGCTGACGCACATCGCGTAGCCCGGCCTACGGCGCCTGCGCGCTGCTGTTTTTACAGTGGATTCCATCGCACCGTGCAACGGTTCCACGCGTTTCGGGTGGATGGCACAGGCGAAAATTTTGAAGGAATCGCACCATGAACGAAGACACCATCAAGGGTAACTGGAAGCAGTTCAAGGGGAAGATGATCGAACAGTGGGGCAAGCTCACCAACGACGATTTCGATGTCATCGACGGCAAGCGCGAACAGTTTCTGGGCAAGCTGCAGGAGCGCCAGGGCATTGCCCGCGACGTGGCGGAAAAGCAGCTCAAGGAGTGGCAGGCTCGCCACCCCGATTTCCGTTTCAACGACTGATCTGCGGTGCCTGCGGGCAGGCTGCCGCTTCGCTCGGCAGCGCACGCCGTCGCCAGTCCTCTATCGATCCACTCCCCAAGGAGCACACCATGAAATTCACCCATACCCTGGCCGCTTCGGTGGCCGCCGCCCTCATGGCAACGTCTGCGTTGGCCATGACCCAGCAAGAACACAAGGCGGGCCTGGACCAGGCCACCGCGCAGTACAAGGCCGACAAGAAGAGCTGCGACGCCCTGAAGGACAACGCCAAGGACGTCTGCATGAAGGAAGCCAAGGGCAAGGAAGACATCGCCAAGGCCGAGCTCGATGCCCAGTACAAGCCCAGCGCCAAGGCCACGCACAAGGTTGCCGACACCCGTGCGGATGCCGCGTACGAAGTCGCCAAGGAAAAGTGCGATGACCTCAAGGGTAATGACAAGGACGTGTGCGTGAAGGACGCCAAGGCCGCCCACGTGAAGGCCAAGGAAGACGCCAAGGTGGCGGCCACCCAGGCCAAGCCCGCCGACAGTGCCGCTGAAAAGCAGGCCGACGTAGCCGCTGCCCGCAAGGACGCTGCGGCCGAGAAAAACGACGCCAACTACAAGGCCGCCAAGGAGCGCTGTGATGCGCTGTCGGGCGACGCCAAGTCCAAGTGTGTGGACGACACGAAGCGCACTTATGGCAAGAGCTGATCGCCCTGCCGTGCCCACCGAGCCCCGCCCGCGCGGGGCTTTTTTTGGCGGGTAGGGGCCCGCCGATGCGGCAAACCTGATGTGCGTCAACACAGAGCCAGCCCAGCCACCGTAGTCTCGTCCCCTTGTATTTGTCGCGCCGCATGCCGCAAGAAAGGGGAACTCCATGGCTCAACTCGAATGGTCCGACGCATTGGCCCTGGACCTGCCCTTGATGGACGATACCCACCGCGAGTTCGTCGATCTGCTGGCCGCCGTGGAGCGCGCGGACGACGCGCAACTGCTGCCCGAGTGGGACGCGCTGGTGGAACACACCGACAGCCATTTTGCGATGGAGGACGCCTGGATGGCCTCCACACGCTTTGCCTCCGGCAACTGCCACAGCCAGCAGCACCGGGTGGTGTTGCAGGTCATGCGCGAGGGCACGGCGCGCGCCCGGCAGGGCGATCTGAAGGTGCTGCGCGTCATGGCCAGCGAGCTTGCGCTGTGGCTCCCGCAGCATGCCCAGGCCATGGATGCCGCCCTGGCGCTGCACTTGCGCCGCGTGGGGTTTGACCCCGCCACGGGCGTGGTGCACGCGCCGCAGGCCCTGCCAGACGAGCTGATCCAGGGCTGCGGCGGTGCCACCTGCTCCGACGCATCGGCGGACAGCGAAGCCGCACAGGGCGTGCCGGCCTGATAGCCTTGG
>DAIQRN010000268.1:0-4495 GCA_036786185.1 Acidovorax sp.
AGTTTTCCAAATTGATTGACGACGGACATGGTGCAGCCTTACAGAAAAACTCAAGCACTGATGCTCAGGAAAGCGGGATGTTGGGACAGGATCTGCAAGTTCAGCTCCTGCCAGCGCGTGCCACTGGAATCGATATAGGTGGTGCCAAAGAAGGCCGGGGCATCCTCGGCGGGCGGTTCGGACGACACGAAGGCATCGGTTCCGCGCAACCCTGCGAGGCGCTCCACCATCAATGCGGCATTCACTTCCAGCGCGGTATTGAAGGCCAGCAGACTGGATTCCGCCAGGGCTTGCTCGGTACGCGGGGCCTCGGAGCCCAGCAGGCCCGCCAGATCGACCACGCCGACCAAACCACCCCGCAGGTTGGCAACGCCCAGAAACCAGCCCTGGGTATAGGGTACGGCCTGCACAGAGCCCCAGGGGAAGATCTCCCCGGACTGTCCAAGCGGCAGCAAATAGAAATTCCCAGCGGACTCAACAGCCAGCCAGGATGACACAGAGGTCCCCTCGACCCGCGCCGCCTGCAGACGGCTGGCGAGTCGGGTCTGGAGATCTCGCAGAGTTTCGCGGTTGGCCATGAACGCGCGCGGTCTCAGTTCAGCGCGTCGATCTTGGCCTGCAGCTCGGCGGGGTCCACGGGCTTGGTGATGTAGCCACGCGCTCCCTGGCGCATTCCCCAGACACGGTCGGTTTCCTGGTTCTTGCTGGTGCACATGATGATGGGCACGTCGGCATACAGGGGATCACGCGTGATGGCGCGTGTGAGCTGAAAGCCATTTTGGCCAGGCATCACCACGTCCATGAGGATGAGATCGGGCTTTTCTTCCGCCAGGCGGCGGAAAGCTTCTTCGGCATTTTCGGCCGTGCGCACCTGCAAGCCCTTTTTTTGAAGCAGGTCCGTCAAAAACATCAACTCGGTTTTCGAGTCGTCAACGACCAGTACTTTCTGGATAGGCATTACATCGCTCCTTGCTGGGGATTGCCAAACTGCTGCACGGCCTGCAGCAATTGGTCTTTGGTAAACGGTTTGGTGAGATATTCCTGGCAGCCGACCATGCGCCCACGCGCCTTGTCGAAAACACCGTCCTTGGAGGACAGCATCACCACCGGTGTATCTGCAAAACGGGCATTGCGCTTGATGATCGCGCAGGTCTGGTACCCATCGAGCTTGGGCATGAGAATGTCGCAGAAAATCAGCTGAGGCTGGTAATCGTTGACCTTCGCCAAAGCATCAAAGCCGTCGTCAGCCAACAAGACTTCGTGCCCCCCCTGCTTGAGAAAAATCTCGGCGCTTCGACGGATGGTGTTGCTGTCATCCACCACGAGCACTTTGAAAGATGCGCCTGTTGTAGTCAATTGTTACTGCTCCCGATGGAAAAATAAACAACGCTGCGGCTCATAGCCCTGAGCGTCTCA
Organism: Acidovorax sp.; assembly: GCA_036786185.1. GTDB lineage: Bacteria > Pseudomonadota > Gammaproteobacteria > Burkholderiales > Burkholderiaceae_C > Acidovorax. Next base: position 1,417 of record DAIQRN010000268.1, read on the forward strand.
AATCTGAACCATCTCGAAGTCTTCCTTGCGGGCGCCACATTCCGGGCAGGTCCAATTCATCGGTACCTGATCCCAGGGCGTGTTGGGCGCAATGCCGTGCTCAGGAGAACCCGCTGCTTCGTCATATATCCAACCGCAAATCAAACACATCCAAGTTTTAGAGTCGGTCACAGCTTAAAGGGCCTTCACATAGAATGCAACGATTGTATCTAGTCATCTCCGCGGGCTGCGGCTTCGGTGCCACCCCTCCAGCAGGATCTGGTCCATGACCAATAAAGCATCCCCTCCCCTCCCAGAAACCCCGGATATTCCGGATGACGGCGCCGAAGACGCCAGCCCGGCCTGCGTCCTCGTGTTCAATGCCAGCGACCCCAGCGGGGCCGGCGGCCTGACGGCGGACATTACCACCATCGCCTCGGTCGGCGGCCACCCGATCGCGGTGGTGTGCGGTGCCTATGCCCGCGATACGGCGCAGATATTTGACCATTTCAGCCTGGACGACGAAGCCGTGGCCGAACAGGCACGGGCGGTGCTGGAAGACCTGCCCGTGCAGGCCATCAAGGTCGGCTTCGTGGGCAGTCCCGAGAACATCAGCGCCATCGCAGAAATAGCTACCGACTATGACGAAGTACCCGTCATAGCCTACATGCCCAACCTATCCTGGTGGGCGGACGAGCAGATCGACGAGTACCTGGACGCCTTCCGCGAGCTGCTTTTGCCCCAGACTTCGGTGTTGGTTGGAAACCACAGCACGCTGTGGCGCTGGCTGCTGCCCGACTGGAGCGGCAGCCGCAGCCCGACCGCGCGCGACATCGCCCGGGCAGCCTCCGATATGGGCGTGCCCTACACCCTGGTCACCGGCATCCCCCTGCCCGAGCAGTTTGTCGAGAACGTGCTGGCGTCGCCCCAGACTATCCTGGGCAGCGGCAAGTTCGAGCTGTTTGACGCCACCTTCGCGGGAGCGGGCGACACTCTGTCGGCCGCGCTCACGGCCCTGGTGGCTGCCGGCAGCGATCTGGGCGAAGCCACCAGCGAGGCCCTGGGCTATCTCGACCGCTGCCTGGACGCCGGCTTTCGCCCCGGCATGGGTCACATCGTTCCCGACCGCATGTTCTGGGCCCAGCCCGAGGACGATGACGAAGAAGATCCCCTCATTGACGAAGCGCAAGCCCTTGAAGGCTTTGTGATGCCCCCCCATGACACCAAGCACTGACCTCAACATTCCCCTGTTCGAACGCGCCAAGGCGCTCATCCCCGGCGGCGTCAACTCGCCCGTGCGCGCCTTCAAGGCGGTCGGCGGCACACCGCGCTTCGTGAAGCGCGCGCAGGGCGCCTACTTCTGGGATGCCAACGACCAGCGTTTCATTGACTACATTGGCTCCTGGGGGCCCATGATCCTGGGCCACGGCCACCCGGCCGTGCTGGAGGCCGTGCAAAAGGCCGCGCTTGAAGGCTTCAGCTTCGGCGCCCCCACCGAGCGCGAGGTCGAACTGGCCGAGGAAATCATCGGCCTCGTTCCCTCGATGGAAATGATCCGCCTGGTCAGCTCGGGCACCGAGGCGGGCATGAGCGCCATCCGCCTGGCCCGTGGTGCCACGGGCCGCCGCAAGATCATCAAGTTCAACGGCTGCTACCACGGCCATGCCGATTCGCTGCTGGTCAAGGCCGGATCGGGCCTGGCCACCTTTGGCCACGCCACCAGCGCGGGCGTGCCGCCCGAAGTGGTGCAGCACACGCTGGTGCTGGAATACAACGACGTGGCCCAGCTCGAGGAAGCCTTTGCGCTGCACGCCCAGGACATCGCCTGCGTGATCATGGAGCCCATTGCCGGCAACATGAACTTCGTGCGCGCCAGCGTGCCCTTCATGCGCCGCGCGCGCGAGCTGTGCACCGCCCACGGCGCCCTGCTGGTGATCGACGAGGTGATGACGGGCTTTCGCGTCGCACTGGGCAGCGCCCAAAGCCTCTACGCCCAAAGCATCCCCGGCTTCCAGCCCGACCTGACCGTGCTGGGCAAGGTGATTGGCGGCGGCATGCCGCTGGCGGCCTTTGGTGGCCCGCGCGCCATCATGGAGCACCTGGCCCCCCTGGGCGGCGTGTACCAGGCGGGCACGCTCTCGGGCAACCCCGTGGCCACGGCCTGCGGCCTGGCCACGCTGCGCGAGATCAAGAAACCGGGGTTTTATGAAACACTCTCGGCCGCCACGCGGTCGCTGATCCAAGGGCTGGCCGCCGCCGCCGCCGCCGAAGGCGTGCCCTTCAGTTGCGACAGCGAAGGCGGCATGTTCGGCTTCTTCCTGTTGCCCGAGCTGCCGCAGAACTATCCACAGGTGCTCCAGACCGACAACGCGCGCTTCAACACCCTGTTCCACGGCCTGCTCGACCGGGGCATCTACATCGCGCCCGCGCTGTACGAGGCGGGCTTCGTGAGCGCGGCGCACACGGCGGATGACATCGCCGCCACCGTACAGGCCGCGCGCGAAGTTTTCAAAACACTATCAAAATAGTAGCTACTTGCGCTTAATACATAAGCGCCAGAGGCCAATTTCATTCAAATCTTGATGTCATAGCAGGCCGCGCAGTTCCCGCGCGGCCTCCTGCAGCAACGGCAGCATGTCGCGCTGCAGGCCCTGCGCATCAATCTGCTTGGGCGCTGCCACCACGTTGAGCGCCGCCATCGTGCGGCCCTGCAGGTTGCGCAGCGGCACGGCCAGCGCGTGCACGCCCAGCTCGTGCTCCTCCACCGCCAGGCACCAGTCGTCGCGCCGCGCCTTCGCAATCACCTGCCGCAGCGGCCCGACCTGCGTGAGCGTGTGGGGCGTGAGGCGCTGCAGCGTGCAGCCCTTGAGCCAGGCCGTCAGCTCCGCCGCAGGCAAGGCCGCCAGCAACACCCGCCCCGTGGACGTGGGGTGCGCTGGCAGCCGCGCCCCCAGGTGCAGGCCGTAGGCCAGCACGCGCGACGGCGCGCCATACACGCCACTGCGCGCCACGATGACCACCTCGCTGCCATCCAGCACCACGGCCGAGAACGACTGCTGCGTCTGCGCCGCCAGCCGGTTCAGCGTGGGCTGCAGCACAC
>DAIQRN010000269.1:0-1362 GCA_036786185.1 Acidovorax sp.
CCGGCGCGGTGGGCAGGATGGCGATGCCGCCGGCGCCCAATTGGGCTGCCAGACGCGCACGCCGTTGGGCGTAGATGGAGGTCATGCGCTATCGTACTGCGGCGCCGGCCCCCGCCCGGGCCGGCAGCGGCCACAACCCCATGGGCCACAGGCCCGGCGCTGCCTCAGGAGCGCTTGCTCTTGCGCTCCAGGAAGGCGTTCATATGGTGCTGCGGCTCGCCCGTCTTGAAGGCCTCGCCGAACTCGGCAATGCTGTCGTCGATGGCCGCGTCCACCGTCATGCGCTCCCAGCGGCGCAGCAGGCGTTTTTGCTGGCGCAGCACCACGGGCCCGATCTCGGCCAGGCCGGCGGCGATCTGCAGGATGCGCGCGTCGAGTTGGTCCCTGGGCACGCATTCGTTGATCAAGCCCCATTGCTCGGCCTTGGTCGCAGGGATGTTCTCGCCCGCCAGCAGCAGCCAGGCGGCGCGCGTGGCGCCGATCTGCGCCGGCATCAGGGCGGCGTGGATCACCGAGGGAATGCCCACCTTGACCTCGGGCATGCCCACCACGGCATCGTCGGCGGCGATGCGCAGGTCGCCGGCCATGGCCAGCTCCAGGCCACCGCCCAGCGTGTGGCCCTCCAGGCGCACGATCACCGGCACGGGGAAATGCCGCACGGCATTGCACAGGTCGCGCAGCGCGCCGATGAAGACCCTGCCGGTGGCGGCGGTCAGCGTGGCCAGCTCCTTGATGTCGGCGCCAGCGATGAAAGCGCGCGAGCCCGAACCGCGCAGCACCAGGCAGCGCAGTTCCTGGTTCTCCGCCAGCTCGCCGAGCTGCTTGGTCAGCGCGTGGATCACGGGCGTGCTGAGCACGTTCAGCGGGCCCGCGTCGGTGATGGTCAGAACGGCCGTGGTCGGCGTGGGATAGGAAACCTGGGAATACATGGCTGTGTCACCTTTCACATTTTTTCGAAAGCGATGTCCTTGACGAGGCGCGCCCAGGCTTGGTTAGAGCGCTCCACCGTCTGCCTGAACTGCTGCGGCGTCTGGTAGTCCACGATGGCCGACTGCTGCTCTATGGTCTTGACAAGTTCTGGGTTTTGCAGCGTCTTCTTCAACGCGGCGCTCAGCTGGTTCAATACCGCGGCATCCAGATGGGCCGGCGCGCCAATGCCGTACCAGGACATCTGGTTCATGGGCTTGAGCCCGACCTCGGCATAGGTGGGCACATCGGGCAGGCTGGCCAGCCGCTTGGGGCTGGAGACCGCCAGCGCGCGCAGCTTTCCGCCCGCAATCAGGCCGCCGGACGATGGCATGTTGTCGAACACCACGTCGATCTGCCCGGCCATCAGGTCATTCAGCGCCGGGCCCAGGCCCT
>DAIQRN010000269.1:1462-4485 GCA_036786185.1 Acidovorax sp.
AACACCACGTCGATCTGCCCGGCCATCAGGTCATTCAGCGCCGGGCCCAGGCCCTTGTAGGGCACATGGGTGATCTGCGTGCCCGTGGTGTTGCCGAACAGCGCCCCGCTCAAATGGCTGTAGCCACCATTGCCCGAGCTGCCGTAGTTGAGCTTGCCCGGCGCCTTGCGCGCCGCCTCGGCCACGTCCTGCGCGGTCTTGTAGGGCGAATCGACGCCGACCACCATCACGCCCGGCACGTTGGCGATGTTGCTGATGGGCGTGAAGTCCTTCAGCGGGTCATAGGCCGGCTTGGCGTAGACGTTGGGGTTCACGGCGTGCGAGCTCTCCACCATCATCACCAGCGTGTAGCCATCCGCGGGCTGCTTGGCGGCGTAGAGCGATCCGGTGCTGCCGCCGGCGCCGGGCTTGTTCTCCACCACCACGGGCTGGCCCAGTTCTTCGCCCAGATAGCGCGCCACAACGCGGCCGATCACGTCCGTGGCGCCGCCCACGGCGTAGGGCACGACCAGGCGCACGGGGCGCTCGGGGTAGCCCGCGGCCCAGGCCGCGGGCGCGGTGGCTGCGCAGAGCACCAGCCATGTCTTCGTCATCTTTTTCACTCATGTCTCCTGTTGTGTGTAGTGATGGGCCTCGGGCAGGGCCGCAGGCCCGAGTACCGGCGGGGGTGTGATGGCCTCCACCTGGCCAGGCTGCACCATGGGGTTGCGCACCAGCTTCAAAGGGCCGAGCTGCGGGTGCTGCACGGTCTGCAGCATCTGGCGGTGCCGCACCTGGGGATGCTCGAACACCTGCTCCAGGTCGTTGATGTTTCCCCAGGAAATGCCATGGGCATCCAGCGCCTGGCCCAGCTCGGCTATCTGCCACGCAGCCAGCTGCTCGCGCAGCAGCGGGCGCAATTGCCTGATATGCGTGAGCCTGCCGGCGTTGGTGGCGAATTCCGGCGCCAGGTGCCAGTCCTGGCCCATTAGCTTGCAGAACGCCGCGAACTGGCTGTCGTTGCCAATGGCCAGGATCATGTAGCCGTCGGCGCAGGCAAACACCTCGTATGGCGCCAGGTTCGGGTGCGTGTTGCCGCTGCGCGCCGGGCTCTCGCCCGACACCAGGTAGTTGCTCGCCTGGTTGGCATTCATGGCCACGGCCACGTCCAGCAGGGCGATGTCCAGGTGCTGGCCCTGCCCCGTGCGCCCACGCTGCACCAGGGCCGCCAGCACGGCGCTGGTGGCATACATGCCGGTCATCAGGTCCACCACGGCCACGCCGGCGCGCAGGGGGCCGGCGCCCGGCTCGCCATCCTCCACGCCGGTGTAGCTCATCAACCCGCCCATGCCCTGAAAGATGTAGTCGTAGCCCGGCCGGCTGGCATAGGGGCCGCTCTGGCCGAATCCGGTGACCGACAGGTAGATCAGCCCCGGGTTGAGCGCGGACAGCGAGGCGTAGTCGAGGCCGTATTTCGCCAGCGTGCCGACCTTGTAGTTCTCCACCAGCACGTCCGCGTCCCGGATCTGGCGCAGCAGCCAGTCGCGGTCGGCGGCCTGGGCAAAGTCCGCCGTCACCGAGCGCTTGCCGCGGTTGCAGGACAGAAAGTACGCCGCTACCTTTTCACCAGACTCGGCCGTGACGAAGGGCGGCCCCCAGGCGCGCGTGTCGTCGCCCTGCACGGGCCGCTCGATCTTGAGCACGTCGGCCCCCAGGTCGGCCAGGTTCTGGGTGCACCAGGGCCCGGCCAGGATGCGCGACAGGTCCACCACGCGCACCCCATGCAATGCGCTTGCCAGCATCACGCCCCTCCTACAACTCTGACGACAAAATCGCCGTGGCCTCGCTGGACAGCACGCCGCCATTGCCGTGCACCAGCGCCGTCTGCGCGCCGTTGACCTGACGCGCCATGCCCTCGCCGCGCAGTTGCGTCACGGCCTCGATGATCAGGAACAGGCTGTACATGCCCGGGTGCACGCAGGACAGACCGCCGCCGTTGGTGTTCATCGGGAAGGCGCCGCCCGGCGCGATGCGCCCGCCCGATACGAAGGCCCCGCCCTCGCCCTTCTTGCAGAAACCCAGGTCTTCCAGGAACAGGATGGGGTTGATGGTGAAGGCGTCGTACAACTGCACCACGTCGATGTCGGCGGGCCTCAAACCCGCCTGCGCGAAGGCCTTGCGCCCGGACTCCACGGCCGGCGTCACCGTCAGGTCTTCCATGCACGAAATCTGGCGGTGCCAGTGCGCGAAGCCGCTGCCCAGCACGTAAATGGGCTGGGCATGCAGCGCCTTGGCGCGCTGTGCGGAGGTGACGACGATGGCGCCCGCGCCATCGGTGACCAGGCAGCAGTCCAGCGTGGTGAACGGGTCCGAGATCATCTTGGCGTTGATCACATCGTCAACGCTCAGGGGCTTTTTGGAAAACGCATCCGGATTGAGCCGCGCCCACTGGCGCGCGGCCACCGCCACCTCGGCCAGCTGCTGGCGCGTGGTGCCGTATTCGTACATGTGGCGCGCGGCGGCCAGCGCGTAGCTGGAGACCGGGTTGAAGGCCTTGTATGGATGCTCGTAGGGCTGGGGGTCGAGCTCGGCGCGCATCTGGTTGATCTTGGAGCTGCTGGGCGCGCTGCGCGGCGTGGCGCCGTAGCAGATCAGCACGTTCTCGCACTCGCCGGCGTCTATCGCCAGCTGCGCGATCTTCAGGGCGGCGATGAAGGCCGAGCCGCCGAACATGGTGCTGTCGGAAAAGCGCGGCCGGATCCCCAGGTATTCGGCCATGCGCATCACCCACCAGGGCGAGGTCAGGCTGGCGGTGATGATGCCGTCGATATCGGCCTTGCGCAGGCCGCTGCGCGCTATCGCCTGGCAGGATGCCTGGGCGATGATTTCCTGCTCGGTGGCGCCGCCCGCATGACCCATGCCGGCCAGGCCCGTGCCCAGGATGGCAATGGAGCCACGTGAAGTATTCGCGCTCATGCTTGTACCTCGTTTGCGGTGAAGACCAGCAGCGGCCCTTCTTCGGTGGCGTCGATACGCGCGCGCAC
>DAIQRN010000270.1:0-4473 GCA_036786185.1 Acidovorax sp.
CCAGGCCTTCGGACGGGATCTTGCCCGCCTCGATGGTCACCAGCAGGCCCAGGTCGGCCTTGGCGGCGCGCAGCTCTTCGCCCAGCAGGCGCACCAGCTCGCCCCGGCGTGGCGCGGGCACATTGCGCCACGCCTCAAAGGCTGCCTGCGCGCGGCCAACGGCGGCCGTCGCGTCGGCCGCGCTGTGCTGCGGTACCCGGGCCAGCACCTCACCCGTGATGGGCGAGCGCGCGGCCAGCGTGCCGCCAGTGATGGCGGCCCGGGGCACGCCCAGGCGTTGCAGCAGTTGATCGACTTCAGGCGCAAGAAGAGTGGCAGTGGTGGCAGACATGGCGGCTCGCAAAGTTCAATAGGCTGAAAAGGCCGGGCAAGGCGGTCAAAAAAGCCCGGCAAATGTGCCAATATCCGCCAATCGCGCCGCGGTGGATAGCAAAAAAATGGAACTACTTGATTACAAAATAGAATGAAACATCTGAAAATTGCAGAGCTACCAGCGCTTATCCCATCAGCGCTGCAACCCAAAAATAGTGCGCAGGCAGCCGACTCCAATCATTCCCCCTGCGCATGACCTACGCCATCGCCTCCCATGACCCTGCTGCGCCGCACGTTCCTGCCCTCCACCGGCGACCTGCTGGCCTTTGAGGCCGCCGCGCGCCACCAGAGCGTGTCGCGCGCGGCCGAGGAGCTGCACCTTACGCAAAGCGCCGTGTCGCGCCAGATCCGCCAGTTGGAAGATCAGTTGGGCACCGCCCTCTTCCACCGCGTGCGCCAGCGTGTGGTGCTCACCGATGCAGGCCGCGTTTACGCCGCTGATGTGCAGAACGTGCTGCAGCAACTGTCAGCCAGCACCCAGAAGGCCATGGCATTTTCCAGCACCGACGGCCTGCTCAACCTGGCCGTGCTGCCCACGCTGGGCACGCGCTGGCTCATCCCGCGCCTGGGGCGCTTCATGGCCCAGCACCCCGAGGCCACGGTCAACTTCTCGGCCCGCACCGAGCCGTTTGACTTTGCGGGCACACCGTTCGACGCCGCGATCCACTTCGGTGCACCGCTGTGGGCCGGCGCAGTGTGCGAATACCTGATGCACGAAGAGACCGTGCCCGTGTGCAGCCCCGCCTACCGCGACCACCACGGCATCCGCACCCCGCACGACCTGGCGCGCGTGGTGCTGCTGCAGCAAAGCACCCGCCCCACGCAATGGGCCGAATGGTTTGAACTGATAGGCGCCCCCACGGCTGTGGCCCTTCGTGGCCCCCAGTCCGAACACTTCGCCATGATCGCCCAGGCCGCTGTGTCACACCTGGGCGCGGCGCTGCTGCCACGCTTCCTGATCAAGGAGGAGCTGGCAGCAGGAAGCCTGGTGGAGCTGTCAGACCAGGTGCTGACGAGCACCGATGCGTATTACCTGGTCTATCCCGAGGCGCGGGCGCAGACGCCGCTGGTGAAGGCGTTCAGGGATTGGGTGGTGGCGGAATGCGCGGCGCAGCAGCAGCGAGCGGCGTGAGGCAGGTCGTCCAGCGCCGCCGGGCAGGGTCGCGGTAAAACGCTCCGGGAGCCCGCCACAAGTCCTCAGGTTTTGCCGAGCGAACGCAACGCTTCATAGGCGGCTGCCATTTGCGCAGGATTCATCCCCTGCGCACGGCGGCGCTGCATGAGCTGGTCAAAGCGCGCATCCAGATCCTGCACCTCGGCGCCATACGCCAACGCGAGATTGGCCAGATAGGCCATGACGTAGATGGGTTGGCGGGGCTCTCCGAGTTCATACGCCAGGAAATCTTCCAGCGTTGTGCACTGGTTCAGCACGGGCACCAACTCGGCCACCAACCAATCGGCCAGCGCGGTCAAAAATCGGTCCAGCCCGTCCACCCCGGAGGCGAGATACCTGCGCGATGTGGGGCGCGCGGGCGAGAACTGGTGCAGGAAGGAATTGATCTGCGGCGTGTCCACCGCCCCAAAGGGGACGCGCGTTTGCGGCGCGCACACCTTGGCCACCGCCTCGGGCAACTGCGGCGTGATGCGGGTAATCACCGTCGCCACATAGTGACTGGCCGCATCGCCCATCCATTCGATGTGAATGCCCTGCTCGCCCAGCGGCGTGGGCCGCATCAGGTGCGTTTCCACCATGTTGCCGCGCGGCGGGGGCGTTTCCAGAGCAAAGCCACGCTGCTGCAAGCGCGGTAACACAAGTGTCCGAAAGCGCCCTGCGACATCGAGCAGGCCCGACGGCGCAGGCGGGGCTACCGGTGCATGGACAAACCGCTCGCGACCCGCTTCAGACAGCCGCCAGGGACCGGGCACGAAACATTCCCCTGCCTGCTCGTCGTACACACTCAGCCCCAGGCTTACCGCCTGATCGATCAGGCGCGGGTAGAAACTGTCAGGCAAGGTACTGGCCAGCGCTAGTGACCACACGGCTTGGTCCACCATGCCATCCGGGGCGTCCAGCGTCCAGTCGGCGGCAAGCTCTGGCATCAACCTTTGCACACGGCGCGCCAGCTCTGCAAAGCGCGGGTTGGGTGGAGCGGGCTGGTTCACGCGCCGCGCCAGGGTTGCCCGCGCCTGCGACCAGGTGGCGGGGGTGGGCTCGTCCCACAGGTGGATGACATAACTCATTGAAAACACCTTTCGTCGTCAGATCTCTATCGGCAAACCATACCGGAGCCGGCCAGCGCCTGCACCCCGCCCGCGCCGAGCGCCACAGGAGCCTCCAGCACCAAAACCGGCAGAAGGTTTGTGACATATGTCACCGGGTACGGCGCCCCGTCGGTTGCGCGGTGGCCCCACACCGCTGCTTCGAATTCAGAATCCGCCGCCTGGACACGGCAATTGGGTCGTTGAATCGAAGAAGAGGGATACCGCCATGAAACGCTGGATCAAATGGACCGCAGGCAGCGCGCTGCTGTTGGGCTTGATCGTTGTCGCCACCGCCGCCAGCGGCCTGTACCTGGCCGAGCAGCGGCGCCACCGCACCATCGACATCAAGCCGCGCCCCGTGGCCTACACCACCGATGCGCAGACCATCGAGCGCGGGCGCTACCTGTACGCCTCACGCGGCTGCGCGGAATGCCATGGCGCACAGGGCACGGGGCGTGAGTTCGTCAACGACGGCAAGGGCACGCGCCTTGCGGGGCCCAACATCACTGCCGCCGGAGTGACGGGCCGCTACCAGCCCGAGGACTGGAACAGCGTGATCCGCCACGGCGTCAAGCCCAATGGCCGCCCGGTGCTGGTGATGCCCAGCGAGGACTACAGCCGCTTCACCAACGACGACCTGAACGCCCTGGTGTCCTACGTGCGCCAGTTGCCCGCCCGGCAGAGCACACAGCAAGCCGTGGTGGAGCTGCCCCGCCCTGCCTGGGTGCTGTACGGCCTGGGGATGATTCCCGACGCGGCCGAGCGCATCGACCACCAGCTGGCGCCCTCGCGCCCCGTGCCTGCGGGCGTGACGCTGGCCAACGGCCAGTACGTGGCCAACATGTGCATAGGCTGCCATGGCGCGACGCTGGCGGGCGGCAAGATTCCGGGCGGCCCGCCCGACTGGCCCGCCGCCGCCGACATCCGCCCCGGTACCGACAGCGCCAACAGCACCCTGGCGCGCTACGCCAACGCCGCCAGCTTTGTGACCATGCTGCGCACCGGCAAGCGGCCCGATGGCACGGCCATCCAGGTGATGCCGTTTGAATCGCTGGGCCAGCTCAGCGACACGGATGCGCAGGCGCTCTACCTGTACCTGAACGCGCCCGCCGGGAGCGTGAAGCCCGGCACGCCCGCCCCGACGGACGGCAGCAAGAGCAGCGCCTACCAGGTCCCGTCGATCTACAGCGGACTGAAGCTGCCGGGCTGAATCTGGCATGCCTGAAAACTATTGATTTGATAGCTGCTCGCGCTTATCCATCAAGCGCTGGAGGCCATTTTTGCTTGAACCCCAGCAGCGCAGCCGCTACACCGGGTAGGTGCCGGGCACCAGGATGGAGCGGTCCACCGCCTGCAGGCTGGTGTGGCCGCAGAAGGCCATGGTCACGTCCAGTTCCTTGTGGATCATCTGCAGGGCCTTGGTCACGCCCGCCTCGCCGTAGGCGCCCAGGCCATAGACCATGGAGCGGCCGATCATGGTGCCACGCGCGCCCAGGGCCCAGGCCTTGAGCACGTCCTGGCCGCTGCGGATGCCGCCGTCCATCCACACTTCGGTTTGCGACCCCACGGCGTCCACGATGGCGGGCAGCGCGCGGATGGAGGACGGCGCGCCGTCCAGCTGGCGCCCGCCGTGGTTGCTGACCACGATGGCGTCGGCCCCGTGCTGCGCGGCCAGCCGTGCGTCCTCCACCTCCATGATGCCCTTGAGGATGAGCTTGCCGCCCCACTGCTGCTTGACCCAGTCCACATCGGCCCAGGACAGGCGCGGGTCGAACTGCTCGTTGGTCCAGGCGGCCAGCGAGTTCATGTCCGACACGCCCTTCACATGCCCCACCAGGT
>DAIQRN010000271.1:0-4457 GCA_036786185.1 Acidovorax sp.
TGCGGCGCCATCCCCGAAAACCTGCTGGAAGCCGAATTCTTTGGCGCCCGCAAAGGCTCCTACACCGGTGCATCGCAGGACCGCGACGGCTACTTCCAAGCGGCGCGCGGCGGCACGCTGTTTCTCGATGAGATTGGCGATCTGCCGCTGGCCATGCAGTCCAAGCTGCTGCGCGCCATCCAGGAGCGCAGCGTGCGGCCGCTGGGATCGACCCAGGAGGAAACCGTGGACGTGCGCATCGTCAGCGCCACCCACCGCGACCTGGCGGCCGATGTGCAATCGGGGCATTTCCGGCAGGATCTTTATTACCGACTGAACGTGATCGAGATCGTGATCCCCCCGCTGCGCGAGCGGCGCGAGGACCTGCCCGCGCTGTGCGCCGCCCTGCTCACCCGCATTGGCCAGGAGTCAGGCATGCCCGTCCCCCGACTGACTGAGCAGGCGCTGGAAGCCATTGGGGCGCACCCGCTGACCGGCAATGTCCGCGAGCTGGAAAACCTGCTGCACCGGGCCGTAGCCCTCAGTGACGGCGACGAGCTCCATGTGGAATGCCCCGCATCGCTACCAGGTACTGCGGCCCCGCGGAGCACCCCAGTTGCGGTAGAAGCACGCGCAGGCGGCTCACCCGCCGACGCCCCCGACGGCTCCACTCCTTTGCCCAGCGATCTGCAGGCCTGGCTGGACCAGCAGGAGCGCGAAATCCTCGTGCGCGCCCTGCGAGAGGCGGGCTTCAACCGGACAGCCACCGCCGCCCGCCTGGGCATCAGCCTGCGCCAGATTCGCTACCGCATTGCCCGCCTGAACATTGCCGCACCGGGCGACCAAGACGCGCATGACGACGTCGGCTGAAGAGCTGCAGGGTACGGCCACACCCTGGGATGGAGGCTGGCATCGGACCGCGCGCAGGCTGGCATCTCCCAACCATGGGGAGCGCCCGGCCCATGCCAGGTCGGCCATTGACCTGATCGTGGTGCACTCCATCAGCCTTCCCCCTGGGGAATACGGCACGGGTGCGGTGCAGCAGCTGTTCACCAACACCTTGGACTGGGACGCACACCCCTACTTTCAAAGCATTCGCGGCCTGCAGGTGTCGTCCCACTTCTTCATTGAGCGCACAGGCGTGCTCTGGCAATTCGTGGACTGCGACTTACGCGCCTGGCACGCCGGTCAATCCACCTACCGGGGCCGCAGCCAATGCAACGACGACTCCATTGGCATCGAGCTAGAAGGACTGGAAGGGCTGCCCTTCGAGCCGCCCCAGTACCAGTCACTGGCGCAGCTGTGCCAGGACATCGCACTGCGCTATCCCATCGCACACATCGCAGGGCATGAGCATATTGCCCCGGGACGCAAGCAAGACCCCGGACCGGGCTTCGATTGGCCCCAAGTGCAAGCGGCGCTGCAATGGCCGGTGGGCCACTTTCCCCCCAGCACCCTGCCCAGCGCGTAGAGCCTGCGGCCACGGCGCCACATTTTTCTATTTTTTCATGTGCGTTTGCACATCGCTTGGGCGTTGAGCGCAACGCAAGCACCATGCGGCCTCGCTGCGGAAATCCCCTGGAACACCTCACCCACCGGTGAGTTCACAGCCCAAAGACTGACAGCGCAACGGCTTGCGCGCAGGGCAGTCGCTATGGCTTTGAGCACCTAACACAAGCTGTTTCCATTTTCAGCGCCGCCGAGGGCGGTACACTACCGGTAGTGTCTTGAACACTCAGGACACACCATATATAGTGTGCGCAGTCAGAAGCCTCGCGCACCAACCATCCAGCGCGGCGGTACTTCCAGCCCGCATCACACCCCAAACAGCCCACAGAAGAGGACACCCATGCAAGCTGCTTTGAATACGCCTTCCGTCTCCCACGCTGCACCTTCAGATGCCCCTGCATCCCAGAACGCGCCAGCGGCCACCGCCAACACTTTCACGCACTACCAGATCATCCGTCGCAACGGCGCGGTAGTGCCTTTCGAGCCCCAGAAGATCGCGGTGGCGATGATGAAGGCCTTTCTCGCAGTGCATGGCACACAGGGTGCGGCATCTGCCAGCGTGCGCGAGGTGGTTGAAACGCTGACGCAGAACGTGTCGCGCGCGCTGATGCGCTCACGCCCCGGCGGGGGCACCTTCCACATTGAAGACGTGCAAGACCAGGTGGAACTGGGCCTGATGCGTGGCGGCCACCATGAAATCGCCCGCGCCTATGTGCTGTACCGCGAGCGCCGCACGCAGGAGCGCGCCCGCCAAACCGAGCAACAGGCCCCCGAGGCCTCTGCGCCGCTGTTGCACGTAATGGATGGCGGTGCGCGCGTTGCGCTCGACATGGGCCGGCTGCAGGCACTGATCGAATCGGCCTGCGTCAACCTGGGCGCCGATGTCAAGGCGGACCCCATCGTGGCCGAGACCATGCGCAACCTGTATGACGGCGTGCCCATGGACGAGGTCTACAAGGCCTCCATCCTGGCCGCCCGCACGCTGATCGAGAAAGACCCCGACTACACCTACGCCACGGCCCGTCTGCTGCTGCACACCATCGTGCGCGAGGTGCTGGGCCGCGAGGTCACGCAAGCCGAAATGGGGCAGGCCTATGTGGACTATTTCCCCCAGTTCATCAAGAAGGGCGTGGAGAACGAACTGCTGGACGAACGCCTGCTGCAGTACGACCTGGCTCGCCTGGGCGGCGCGCTCCAGGCCGAGCGCGACCTGAAGTTCGACTACCTGGGCCTGCAAACCCTGTACGACCGCTACTTCCTGCACGTCAAGAAAACGCGCATCGAGCTGCCCCAGGCGTTCTTCATGCGCGTGGCCATGGGCCTGGCGCTCAACGAGGTGGACCGCGAGGCGCGCGCCATCGAGTTCTATGAGGTGCTGTCGTCCTTCGACTTCATGTCCAGCACGCCCACGCTGTTCAACAGCGGCACGCTGCGCTCGCAGCTGTCGAGCTGCTACCTGACCACCGTGCCCGACGACCTGGACGGCATTTATGAGTCGATCAAGGAAAACGCCCTGCTGTCCAAGTTCGCTGGCGGCCTGGGCAACGACTGGACGCGCGTGCGCGCCCTGGGCAGCCACATCAAGGGCACCAATGGCGAATCGCAGGGCGTGGTGCCCTTCCTCAAGGTGGTCAACGACACGGCCGTGGCGGTGAACCAGGGCGGCAAGCGCAAGGGCGCCGTCTGCACCTACCTGGAAACCTGGCACCTGGATATTGAAGAGTTCCTGGAGCTGCGCAAGAACACTGGCGACGACCGCCGCCGCACGCACGACATGAACACGGCCAACTGGATCCCCGACCTGTTCATGCGCCGCGTGATGGAAAAGGGCACCTGGACGCTGTTCTCGCCCAACAACGTGCCGGATCTGCACGATCTGTTCGGCGCCGACTTCGAGCGCGCCTACGTGGCCTATGAAGAAAAAGCCGCGCGCGGTGAGATCAAGCCCAGCAAGACAGTGCAGGCCACCGACATGTGGCGCAAGATGCTGACCATGCTGTTCGAGACCGGCCATCCCTGGATCACCTTCAAGGACGCCTGCAACGTGCGCTCGCCCCAACAGCACGCGGGCGTGGTGCATTCGTCCAACCTGTGCACCGAGATCACGCTCAACACCAGCGACACCGAAACCGCCGTCTGCAACCTGGGCTCGGTCAACCTGCTGCAGCACATCAAGAACGGCCAGATCGACCACGACAAGCTCAAGAAGACCATCACGGTCGCCATGCGCATGCTCGACAACGTGATCGACATCAACTACTACGCCGTCAAGAAGGCACGCGACTCCAACCTGCGCCACCGCCCCGTGGGCCTGGGCCTCATGGCCTTCCAGGACAGCCTGTACGAACTGCGCATTCCCTACGCCTCGCAGGCCGCCGTGGAGTTTGCCGACCAGTCGATGGAAGCCATCTGCTACTACGCCTACTGGGCATCCACCGAACTGGCCCGCGAGCGCGGCCAGTATTCGAGCTACAAGGGCTCGCTGTGGGACCGGGGCATCCTGCCCTTCGACACGCTGGACCTGCTGTCCAACGCCCGTGGCGGCTACGTGGAGGTGGACCGCTCCTCGACCCTGGACTGGGATGCCCTGCGCAAGAAGATTGCACAGGACGGCATGCGCAACTCCAACTGCGTGGCCATCGCGCCCACGGCCACCATCTCCAACATCATCGGTGTGGACGCTTCGATCGAGCCCTCGTTCGGCAACCTGTCGGTCAAGTCCAACCTGTCGGGCGAGTTCACCGTCATCAATGGCGGCCTGGTGCGCGACTTGAAGCGCCTGGGACTGTGGGACGACGTGATGATCATGGACCTCAAGCACTTCAAGGGCTCGCTCCACCCCATCGACCGCGTGCCGAACGACATCAAGGCGCTGTACTCCACCGCCTTCGAGGTCGAACCCCAGTGGCTGGTCGAGGCCGCATCGCGCCGCCAGAAGTGGATCGACCAGGCACAGAGCCTGAACATCT
>DAIQRN010000272.1:0-4433 GCA_036786185.1 Acidovorax sp.
GCATCGTTGACAATAGTGCAGCAGGCGCTCCTGAAACCAGAGCAGATGACCGACCAGCCCCCGACCTTGCTGACCGAAGGCACCATCCGCATCGGATGGGTGGACGCAGCGACGATGCGCCCCGCCAGAATTCCCAGCACCCTCCTGGAACAACTCACACCATGAATTCCCAAAACATGTCCATCATCTCCCTGGTGCTGCACGCCAGCTGGGTGGTGCAACTCGTCATGCTGCTGCTGCTGGGTGTCTCGGTGGCCAGCTGGGCGGCCATCTTCCGCAAGCTGTTTGCACTGAAGCGCGTAAAAACGCTCAACGACGATTTCGAACGGGAATTCTGGTCGGGCACCAGCCTCAACGATCTGTACGCCAACGCTGCCCAAAGCGCCCAGCAGGCCGGCCCCATGGAGCGCATCTTTGCCAGCGGCATGCGTGAATACCACAAGCTGCGTGAGCGCCGCATCGCGGACCCGGGCACCTTGCTCGATGGGGCACGCCGCGCCATGCGTGCAAGCTTCCAGCGCGAGATGGACGTGATCGAATCCAGCCTGTCCTTCCTTGGCTCCGTTGCATCGGTCAGCCCTTACGTCGGCCTGTTCGGCACTGTGTGGGGCATCATGCACGCCTTCACCGGCTTTGCCGGCATGGAGCAGGTCACGCTGGCCACCGTCGCGCCCGGCATCGCCGAGGCCCTGGTCGCCACCGCCATCGGCCTGTTCGCCGCGATTCCGGCCGTGATCGCCTACAACCGCTTCGCCCGCGACATCGACCGCGTGGCCACGCACCAGGAGACCTTCATCGAAGAGTTCTCCAACATCCTGCAGCGCAACCTGGGCGCCCAGCCCGGTAGCCCCTCGGGACATTGAAGGGAGGCCCGTCATGCCCGCAATGGCGTCCCGCAGCGGCAGCCGCCGCCGCTCCATGAACGAGATCAACATGGTGCCCTTCATCGACGTGATGCTGGTGCTGCTCATCATCTTCATGGTGACGGCGCCCATGCTCACGCCCAGCAGCATCGACGTACCCAGCGTGGGCAAGGGCAAGACCCAGCCCAAGGCCTTTGCCACGGTGGTTGTGGGCCGGGATGGCGCGGTTCGCTTCAAGACTCGCGACGCGGAACGCGCGATGACCACACGCGAGCTGGGCGACGCCGCCCTGCGCTGGCAGAAGGAGCAACCGGCAGAATCGGCGGTGATCATCGCGGCCGACAAGGCCGTGCCCTACGAATCCGTGGTCAAGGCCATGGACGCACTGCAGCGCGCAGGTGTGCAGCGCGTAGGCCTCTCCGTCAAGCAGGGCGGTTGAACCGAGTCCCCGCGCGCCGCTCCCATCTCCATGCAAGCCCACAACGACCGCGACCAGTTTGCCCCTCCCCGACCGCCCGCCAGGCTGCGCGCCATCACGCTGGCCGTGCTGGCCCATGCCGTTCTGATCGGCGCCCTGACCTGGGGCGTGAACTGGAAGAGCAGCGCTGACCAGCCCGCCGTAGAGGCCGAACTGTGGGCCGCAGTGCCCCAGCAGGCCGCGCCCCGTGCCGTGGAGCCTCCCCCGCCGCCACCGCAGCCGGTGGTGCGCACGCCGCCGCCCGCACCACCGCCCCGCGCCGTGGAGCCGCCCGACACGCGCGACGCCGACATTGCTATCGAGCGCGAAAAAAAACGCCTGGAGCAGGAAAAGAAAGCCCGCGAACAGCAGGAGCGCGAGAAGCGCGAACGCGAGCGCAAGGAGGCCGAGCGCCGCGACCGCCTGGAGCAGGAGAAGAAAGAACGCCTGCAAAAGGAAAAGGAACGCGAAAAGCAACTGGCCGAACAGAAGAAAGCCGAGCAGGACAAGCAAAAGAAGCTGGCCGAGGACAAGCGCAAGGCCGAAGCCGAGGCCAAGCGCATCGAAGACCAGCGCCAGGCCAACCTGCGCCGCATCCAGGGCTTGGCGGGCGCCACGGGCGGCGAGACCGCCACCGGCACGGCACAGCGCAGCGCAGGCCCCTCGGGCAGCTATGGCGGCAAGGTGGCGGCCAAGGTCAAACCCAACATCGTGTACCCCGATGCCATGTCGGGCAACCCGCGCGCGGAGGTGGAGGTGCGGGCCGCGCCCGATGGCACCATCGTGGGCAAGAGGCTGATCCAGCCCAGCGGCAACAAGGCGTGGGACGAGGCCGTGCTGCGCGCCCTGGACAAAACGGAAACCCTGCCCCGCGATGTGGACGGGCGCGTACCGTCGTCGTTGGTGATCGGCTTCAGGCCCAACGACTGACAGCCCCCCAGCCCGCCCAGACCCCAAAAAACAAAGCCCTGCAATGCAGGGCTTTGTTTTACAAGCCTTTTAGGCCTCTAGCGCTTATCCATCAAGCGCCACAAGCTATACAATTTATAGCATTATCAATCCCGTTGCCGCTCTATCAGGCGATTGATGCGCAGGGCGCCCAGCGTGCAGACCACGCCCGACAGCAGGTAGCCCGTCACGGCCAGCAGGCCGAACTGGGCCGACAGGTACAAGGCCACCAGCGGTGCAAAGGCGGCGCCGATGATCCAGGCCAGATCAGCCGACAAGGCGGCTCCCGTGTAGCGGTATTGGCGTGAGAAGTTGGCCGTGACCGTGCCCGACGCCTGCCCGTAGGACAAGCCCAGCAACACAAAGCCCAGCAGCAGGAACATGGTGCTGCCCACCGCGCCGGAGTTCAGCAGCACCGGCGCCATGAAACTGAACACGCCGATCAGCACGGCCATGCCGCCCAGCAGCGTGCGCCGCCCCAGGTGGTCCGACAGCCAGCCCGACACCATGATGGCCCCGGCGGCCAGGAAGGCGCCCACGATCTGCACGCCCAGGATCTGGGTCACGGGCTGGTCGGAGTACAGCGTGATCCACGACAGCGGGAACACCGTGACCAGGTGAAACAGCGCAAAGCTGGCCAGGGCGGCAAAGGCGCCCAGCAGCACGTTGCTGCCCTCGTCGCGCATCACACGGCTCACGGGTACGGGCTGCAGTTCGCGCTCTTGCAGCAGTTCGGTGTAGGACTGCCCCACCACCAGGCGCAGCCGGGCAAACAAGGCCACCACGTTCACGGCAAACGCCACGAAGAAGGGGTAGCGCCAGCCCCAAGCCAGAAACTCCTGCTCGCTCAGGTTGCTGTACAGATAGGCAAACAGGCCCGCCGCCAGCACAAAGCCCAGCGGCGCGCCCAGCTGGCCGATCATGGCGTACCAACCCCGGCGCTCCCGGGGCGCCGACATGGCCAGCAGCGACGGCAGGCCGTCCCACGAACCACCCAGCGCCAGCCCCTGGCCGATGCGCAGCACCAACAGCGCCACCACCGCCGTCAGGCCCACGTCCTTGTAACCGGGCAAGAACGCCATGCCCACAGTGCACACGCCCAGCAGAAACAGGGCAATGGTCAGCTTGGTGCCCCGCCCCCAGAGCCGCTGGATGGCCATGGAAACGGCGGTGCCGATGGGCCGCACCACAAAGGCCACGGCCAGCAGCGCAAACGCGGCCAGCGTGCCGTCCAGGCGCGACAGGAAGGGGAACAGAAAGGACGGAAAGACGAGAACGCAGGCAATTCCGAAAACGAAGAAGTCAAAGTACTCGGACGAGCGTCCGATGATCACGCCCACGGCGATTTCGCTGGGGGTGACGTCTTCATGCGTATCAGCCCGCGAGAGAGAGGCGGCGCTTTCGGAAAAACCGGCCGCTGGATAGGTGGCATAGGCGGGGCTGCTCATGAACAGGGCTCCTTGTCGTTGTGCAGATAAGACACTGTGGTTCTACACCCAAGCCCAGGCGTCGGCAAGTGCGCTTTCACTATTGCGCTGCAGCAAATCCACAGCGAATGCATTCACCCGAAGTGCTTTTGCTTGACCCTGGACAAAATGTCCAATCGACAAAACAACTAGAGCTATTACATTTGGCGGCACTTCGTTATCCGCGTTTTCCCCTAAAAACGCTCCGATTGCGCCTTCAGATGCTCAAACTTTTCTCCCCCCGCGTGCCCGCCTGGCTGGCCGCCCCGGCCGCCCTGGGCAGCCTGGCCGGCTGCAGCAAGGCTGTCGTTCTCAATCCCGCTGGCGACGTCGCCGCGCAACAGGGCCAACTGGTCGTCCAGGCCACGATGCTGATGCTGATCATCATCGTGCCGGTGATCGCCCTCACCCTGTGGTTTGCCTGGAAATACCGCCAGAACAACGCCGCCAACACCGAGGACGACTACGACCCCGACTGGCACCACTCCACCACGCTGGAGCTGGTGATCTGGACGGTGCCGCTCATGATCATCATTGCCCTGGGCGCGCTGACCTGGATCGGCACCCACAAGCTCGACCCCTATCGTCCGCTGGACCGCATCTCGTCCTCCAAGCCGCTGGACGCCCAATCCACGCCCCTGGAGGTGCAAGTGGTGGCCATGGACTGGAAGTGGCTGTTCTTCTACCCCGAGCAAGGCA
>DAIQRN010000273.1:0-4431 GCA_036786185.1 Acidovorax sp.
CCCGCCGGGGCGGGTGAGGGAGTTTTTTGCATACGGGGAAAACTTTAACAGGCACGCTGCCACAACAGCCATCAGGCCAATAACTCGCACAACATGTCGATATGCGCCTGGCGGTAGTGCGGATCGGGTTCTGCGCCTTCGCCAAACACGGTATGCCACAGCAGTACATGCACGATGGGCGACAGCACCAGCCAGGGGTGGCGGGCCAGCACGGTGTCTTTGCGGCCACTGGCCTCCAGGTTGTGGTGGATCACGGCCATGACCTGCTGGGTGTGCTGCTGGGTCAGCTTTTTCCACTCGTCCACGCGCAGCGGCACGCGCTCGCGCTCGGGAATCAGCAGGCGCACCAGCGTAATCACCTCCGGTGCCAGCAAGGCAGCGTGCAGCCGATCGACCGTCCACTCCGCCACCGCCCGGGTGTCGGCCCCCGCCGCCAGTTGCGGCATCTGCGCCCAGTCGGTGCGGTTCAGGCTGCGGTCCAGCAGCGCCTTGAAGATGGCGTCCTTGCTGTCGAAATGGGCATACAGCCCGCCTTTGGACAGGCCGCAGCGCTGGGCAATGTCGTCCATCCGCGCCGCCGTGAAGCCACGGCGAGAGAACTCCTGCAACGCCGCGTCCAGTATCTGCGGCACGCGCTGCGCGGGTGCCAGGCGCAATCTGCGCCTGGGTTGAGTCCTATCGTTGTCCATCATGCCCGGTATTGTCACGCCTCAAAAAGCTCCGTCGGAAAAACCAAGTATGCTATTAGATACCGACTAGTCGGTTGTTATTCTGGTTTGAGCCATGCACAACTTCCCGACCCTTAGCGCACAGCACGGCTGTGCCCCCTCCCCCCGCCGCAAGGGCCTGTCTGCCTGGCTGGCCCGCAGCTTGCCGCCCCTGGCATGCAGCCTGGTTCTGGCCGGCTGCACCAGCCTGGCCCCGGTCTACGAGCGCCCCACCACCGCCCTGCCCGCGCAATTTGCGGACAGCCGCCCGGTGCAGGCCAGCGACGTGAACCAACTGGCCTGGCGCGACTACTTCCGTCACCCCGAGTTGCAGACACTGATCGAACACGCCCTGCAGCACAACCGCGACCTGCAGGCCGCCATGCTGCAGGTCGCGCAAGCCCGCGCGGCCTACGGCATCGCCCGGGCCGAACGCAGCCCTGCCGTCGGCCTGGGACTGGAATCGCAACGGGCGCAGGTGCCGGGGGATTTGAATATCAGCGGCCAGCCGGTGATCTCCAGCCAGCACCAGCTGGGCGTGGGCTTCACCAGCTGGGAACTGGATGTGTGGGGCCGCGTGCGCAGCATGAACGAAGCGGCCCTGCACAGCTACTGGGCCAGCGCCGAAGGCCAACGCGCCGCCCACCTGCTGCTGGTGGCCCAGGTGGCCGATGGCTGGCTGGCCGTGCGCGAGCTGGACTGGCGGATTCACCTCGCCGAACAGGCCCTGGCCACCCGCGCCGAAGCGCGGCGCGTGTTTGCCCGCCGGGTGGAGGTGGGATCGTCCTCGCGCCTCGATTTCGTCCAGGTGGAACTGCTGTGGCAGCAGGCCGGCACCCTGGTCGCCCAATTGCGGTTGCAGCGCAGCACCCAGCTGCACGCCCTGGGCCTGCTGGTCGGGCAGCCCGATCTGGCACTGCCGCCCAGCCCCCAACCGCTGGCAGAACTGCTGCCGCTGGCCCCCCTGGCCCCGGGCCTGCCTGCGCAACTGCTGGAAAACCGGCCCGACATCCTGGCCGCCGAACACCAGTTGCAGGCGGCCAACGCCCGCATCGGCGCGGCGCGGGCGATGTATTTCCCGCGCATTGCCCTCACCGCCCTGGGCGGTACGGCCAGCGCCGAGCTGGACGGCCTGTTCACCGCCGGCAGCCGCGCCTGGACGTTTGCGCCCAGCATCGCCCTGCCGCTGTTCGACGGCGGGCGGCGCAAGGCCAATGTGCAGTTGAGCGAAGTGCAGCGCGAGCAAGCCGTGAACCACTACCAGCGCACCATTGAAGCCGCCTTCCGCGACGTAGCCGATGCTCTGGCGGCCAACCAGTGGCTGGACACGCAACTGCACAGCCTGCAGGCCACCGAAGCCACCCTGACCGAACGCGCCCGCCTGGCCCGGCGGCGCTATGACGCGGGAGCCACGCGCTACTTCGAGGTGCTGGATGCCGAGCGCGACCTGCTCGCCGCCCAGCAGCAGGTGGTGCAGGCCGAGCGGGCCCTGCACAGCGCCCGCCTGCAGCTCTACACCGCCCTGGGCGGCGGCAGCGCCCAGTTGCCCCCGCCCACCGCTGATTAAAAAAGAGAACATTCCGGAAAGCACACCATGGACGCACGTATCAAAAAATGGATCGCCCCCGCCGCGATTGCGCTGATCGCCGCAGCCGCCTACTTTGCCTGGAACGCCAGCCGCGACAGCGGCCCGGGCGCGGGTTTCGTTCAGGGCAATGGCCGCATCGAAGCCACCGAGATCGACATCGCCACCAAACTGCCCGGCCGCCTGGCCGAAGTGCTAGCCGCCGAAGGCGACTTCGTCCAGGCCGGTACAGCCCTGGCCCGCATGGACGTGGCCGCCCTGCAGGCCCAGCGCAGCGAAGCCGTGGCCCGCCACGCCCAGGCGCAGCACGGCGTGGCCACCGCCCACGCCCAGGTGGCGCTGCGCGAGAGCGACCTGCGGGCCACCCAGGCGCAAGTGGCCCTGCGCGAGAGCGAGCTGGATGCCGCCCAGCGCCGCCTGGCCCGCTCCACCGAGCTGGCCCGCGACGGCGCATCCTCCCAGCAGGAGCTGGACGACGACCGCGCCCGCCAGCGCAGCGCCCAGGCGGGCGTGACCGCCTCCAAGGCACAGGTGGACGCTGCCCGCGCCGCCATCCAGGCGGCCCGCACCCAGGTCACCGGTGCCGAAGCCCAGGTCGCCGCCGCGCAGGCCAGCATCGAGCGCATCGATGCCGACCTGCACGACGCCACCCTGACCGCCCCGCGCGATGGCCGGGTGCAGTTCCGCATCGCCCAGGAGGGCGAGGTGCTGGGGGCCGGGGGCCGGGTGCTGAACCTGGTCGATCTGTCCGACGTCTACATGACCTTCTTCCTGCCGGAAACCGCCGCCGGGCGCGTGGCCATCGGCAGCGAGGCCCGCATCATCCTGGACGCTGCGCCGCACATCGTCATCCCGGCCACGATCAGCTTTGTCTCGGCCACTGCGCAGTTCACGCCCAAAACGGTGGAAACCGCCAGCGAACGCCAAAAGCTCATGTTCCGCGTGCGGGCGCAGATTGACCGCGAACTGCTCGCCCGCCATCTGCAACAGGTCAAGACCGGCCTGCCCGGCGTGACCTGGGTGAAGCTGGACGCCAACACCCCCTGGCCCGCCACCCTGCAACCCAACGTGCCGCAGTAAACGCCATGGCAGAAACTGTCGTCCGCCTGACCGATGTCGCCCTGCGCTATGGCGACACGCACGCCCTGGCCGGCATCACGCTGGACATCCCCGCCGGGCGCATGGTCGGCCTGATCGGCCCCGACGGCGTGGGCAAATCCAGCCTGCTGGCGCTGATCGCCGGGGCCCGCATCATCCAGCACGGCCAGGTCGAAGTGCTGGGCAGCGACATGGCCCAGCGCCGCCACCGCAACGCCATCCTGCCGCGCGTGGCCTACATGCCGCAGGGGCTGGGGCGCAACCTCTACCCCACCCTGTCGGTGGAGGAAAACCTGCAATTCTTCGCCCGCCTGTTCGGCCACGACGCGGCCGAGCGCCGCCGCCGCATCGACGACCTGACCCAGGCCACCGGGCTGCAAAAATTCCTGGCCCGCCCGGCCGGCAAGCTCTCCGGCGGCATGAAGCAAAAGCTCGGCCTGTGCTGCGCCCTGATCCACGACCCCGACCTGCTCATCCTGGACGAGCCGACCACCGGCGTCGACCCGCTGGCCCGCGCCCAGTTCTGGGACCTGATCGCCCGCATCCGCACCACCCGCCCCGGCATGAGCGTGCTGGTCGCCACCGCCTACATGGACGAAGCCCAGCGCTTCGACTGGCTGGTGGCCATGGACGCAGGCCAGGTGCTGGCCACCGGCACGCCCGCCGCGCTGCTGGCGCAGACCGGCACGCAGCACCTGGAGGCCGCCTTCATCGCCCTGCTGCCCGCCGAGAAAAAACGCGGCCATGCCGAGGTCGTCATCCCGCCGCTGCAGGCGCACGCCGACGACATCGCCATCGAGGCGCGTGACCTGACCATGCGCTTCGGCGACTTCGTGGCCGTCGATCACGTCAATTTCCGCATCCGGCGCGGGGAGATTTTCGGCTTCCTCGGCTCCAACGGCTGCGGCAAGTCCACCACCATGAAGATGCTCACCGGGCTGATGCCGGCCAGCGAGGGGCAGGCCTGGCTGTTCGGCAATCTGGTCAACCCGCACGACATCGCCACGCGGCGGCGCGTGGGCTATATGTCGCAGGCCTTCT
>DAIQRN010000274.1:0-4425 GCA_036786185.1 Acidovorax sp.
TGATCATCTGCGGCTACGGCCGCAGCGGGCAGAACCTGGCGCGCATGCTGGAGCATGAAGGCATCCCGTACATGGCGCTGGACCTGGACCCGGACCGCGTGCGCCAGGCGGCGGCGGCGGGCAACTCGGTGGTGTATGGCGACGCCACCCGCCTGCAGGCGCTGATGGCGGCCGGCCTGGTGCGCGCCAGCGCCGTGGTCGTGACCTACATCGACGTGTCTGCCGCGCTGAAGGTGCTGGCCAGCGCCCGGTCACACGCTCCGCAGGTGCCGGTGGTGGTGCGCACGCAGGACGACGCGCATCTGGACAAACTGCGGGCCGCGGGTGCCACCGAGGTGGTGCCCGAGGCCATCGAGGGCTCGCTGATGCTGGCCAGCCATGCGCTGGCCCTGGTGGGCGTGCCCATGCGCCGCGTGCTGCGCCTGGTGCAGGACCAGCGCGACGCGCGCTACAACCTGCTGCGCGGCTATTTCCACGGCGCCGACGACGACACGGCGAACGAGCGCGACCAGGAGCGCCTGTCCACCATCAACCTGCCCCCCGGCTCCACCGCGCTGGGCAAGAGCCTGGGCCAGCTGGCCCTGCCCGCCATGGGCGTGCGCGTGGTGAACCTGCGGCACGGCGACGGCCACGTCAGCTCGGCGGTGGACGAGGCACTGCTGGCCGCCGGGGACACGCTGGTTCTGTCGGGCCACCCCGCGGCCTTGTTGCTGGCGCAAGACAAGCTGCTGCGAGGTTAGGGCAGGGCGCACTCCCCCCGAGCGGGTGCGAGCCAGTTGCTGGAGCCGGACTGAAAATTTTGAATGAAATATGACTCTAGCGCTTATCCATCAAGCGCTGATAGCTATATTTTTAATAGCAATCTAGAGCAACTCCGCCGGTTCGGGCCGCCCGAACAGATAGCCCTGGAACTGCTGGCAGCCGTTGCGCAGCAAGAAGGCGTGCTGGCCGTCGGTCTCCACGCCCTCGGCCACCACGCCCAGGCCCAGGCTGTGGGCCAGGGTGATGATGGAGCAGGCGATGGTGGCGTCATTGGGGTCGGTCAGCACGTCGCGCACAAAGCTCTGGTCGATCTTGAGCTGGTCCAGCGGCAAGCGCTTGAGGTAGGCCAGCGACGAGTAGCCGGTGCCAAAGTCGTCCAGCGAAAAGCCCACGCCGTGCGCTCGCAGGGCCTGCATCTTGAGGATGCTGTCCTCCACGTCCTGCAGCAGCAGGCTTTCCGTCAGCTCCAGCTTGAGCTGGCGCGGGTCGGCGCCCGAGCCGTGCAGCACGGCCAGCACCTCCTGCACGAACTCGGCCTGGCGGAACTCCTGCGCGCTCACGTTCACCGCCAGGGTCCAACCCGCCGTGCGCGGCGCCTGGGCCCAGCGCGCCAGCTGGCTGCAGGCCAGGGCCAGCACCTGCCGCCCCAGGGGCAGGATCAGGCCGGTCTGCTCGGCCAGCGCAATGAACTCGCCCGGCGGCACCATGCCGCGCTGCGGATGCTGCCAGCGCACCAGCGCCTCGGCGCCCAACACCTGGCCCGAGGCGTCCACCACCGGCTGGTAGTGCAGCAGGAACTCGTGGCGCTGCAGGCCCTGGCGAATGTCGCCCTCCAGCGCCGAACGCGCCGTGGCGGCGGCCTGCATGGCCGGGTCGAAGAAGCAGAACTGGTTGCGGCCCTGCGCCTTGGCCTGGTACATGGCCAGGTCGGCCCGCTGCAGCAGATCCTGCGCGGGCAGCTGCACGTCGTGGAACAGCGCAATGCCGATGCTGGGCGTGCTGTGCACCTCGCTGTCCTGCACCACGTAGGGCTGGTTCAGCGCCGCCAGCACTTTCAGCGCCACCACCTCGGCCTCGGCGGCGGCCTCCAGCGGCTGGGCGTGCAGGCCCTGGACCACCACCACGAACTCGTCGCCCCCCAGGCGCGCCACGGTGTCGCTGGCGCGCACGCTGGCGCTGACGCGGCCGCCCACCTGCTCCAGCAGGCGGTCGCCCCAATCGTGGCCCAGGGTGTCGTTGACGCTCTTGAAGTTGTCCAGGTCCAGGAACAGCAACGCGCCGTGGCCGCCCCCGCGCGCGCAGTTGGCGATGGCGCGCTCCAAGCGGTCCATCAACAGCCGCCGGTTGGGCAGGCCGGTGAGCTCGTCGTAGAAAGCCAGGCGCTGGATCTGGGCCTCGGCCCGCTTGCGCTCGGTGATGTCGCGCGCCACGCCGCGGTAGCCGGTAAAGCTGCCGTCGGCCGCAAAAATGGGCTCGCCGCTGACCAGCACCCACACCGGCTGGCCGTCCTCGGTCAGGCGCTGCATCTCGAAGTCGTGGAACACCTGGTGCGCCTCCAGCGCCTCGCGGTGCGCGCGCCACTGGTCGTCGGGCACAAAGGTGTTGGGCAGCTCCCAGCGCGTGCGGCCATAGTGCATCTCGTCGGGCACGCCGGCCTCGCGGTAGGGATTGCCGTCCAGCCGCACAAAGCGGAACTGCGCGTCCTGCTCCCAGTACCAGTCGGAGGACAGCTGCGTGAGGCTGCGCCAGCGGGCCTCGCTCTGGCGCAGGGCCTCCAGCGTGCTCAGGTAGTCGGTCACGTCGGTGAAGGTGCGCACGCGCCCGCCCGGCTCCAGGGGGTGCGAGCGGACTTCGATGTAGCGTCCTTCGCGGGTGCGCCGCACGTACACGTCGGGCATGACGAGCCTGCCGCCATGCGCTGCGTATTCCGCCGCCACGTAGCTGCGCGCCTGCATGTCGATGAGCTGGAAATCCGCGCCGAAGTCGCCGCGCTCGGCCTGCAGGCGCACCACCTCCTCCACCAGGGGCTGCGTGGCCAGCAAGGCTTCGGGCAGGTCCAGCAGCTCCAGGTAGCGGCGGTTGTAAAGGCGGATGCGGCCCTCGGTATCGACGTTGGAGATGCCTTGCGACACGCTGGCCAGCGTGTCCTCCAGCGCGCGGGTCTTCTCGGCCAGCAGGGCGCTGGTGCGCGCCAGTTGCGCCTCGGCCGCGCGGCGGGCCAGATCGGCGCGGTGGGCCAGCTCCAGCTGGCCGATGGTGTTGAGCAGGGGCTGCAGAAACTCCCCATCGGCCGCCGCGTAGCCCGCGTCGCGGTTGGCCAGCCCGACCATGGCCACCAGCTCACCGCCGGCGTGGATCGGCAAACCCAGGAAGGTGTGCAGCCGCGGATGGCCGGGCAGCCCGCCCGCGCTGCGCGGGTCGCGGCCCGCGTCATTGGTGAGCACGGGCTGGCCCGTGCGCAGCACCGCGTCCACCAGGGAGCCGGGCTGGTCGAAGACCAGGGCTGCGTCCGCCTGCGGTGCATGGCGGGCGCGGGCGGACGCATCCCAGGCGGTGTCCTCCAGAGCCAGCAGGCGCAGCACGGGGTGGCCGTCTGGCGCGCGCTCCACCAGGCCCACCAGGCCAAAACGGCTGTCCGTGAGCGCCATGAGCTCCTGCACCAGCACAGCACACGCCGCCCCTGGCCCGGCGCTGGCAATGAACAGCGCCTGCGCGCGCGAGATGGCCTGCAGCAGGCGGTGCTGGCGCGCCAGCAGGGCCTCGGCCCTCTGGCGCGTGCGGGCGCTGGAGCGGCGCTCCAGCACGGCCTCGACCTGCGCGGGCAGCGTCAGCAGATAGTCCAGCGCGGCATCCCGCACGGCAAAGTCCTCGAACCCGTAGCGCAGGGCTTGCGCGGCGTGCGTCTCGGCGCCCGCGGGCACGATGATCATCGCGGGGACCTCGGCCAGCTGCTGCAGCAGGTCAAAGGCCGCGCCGCCCACCGTCTGCTGCGCCGCCAGCACGATGTCGGGGCGTGCGCGCTGCAGATAGCCGCGCGCCTCGGACACCGTGGACACCCCATCCACCCGCCACCCCGACCAGGCATCCGCCAGCGCATGCACCACGGCCTGCGCATGGGGGGCATCGCTCTCGATCAGCAGGACGGTAATGGGCATGGAAGGTTTGAGAGGGCCCGCTCACCGACGGTGCAGGCAAGCGGACCACAACAGCAAAACATTATGGCGCCGGTGCCGGTCTGTTTACACTGCGCTCCTTCCCGCAGATCCCAAGACCTCTCGCCCATGCAGCCCTTCAGCGTTCACGACTACCTTCGCCAGCACATCCGCACCGTGCCCGACTGGCCCGCGCCGGGCGTGCAGTTTCGCGACATCACGCCGCTGCTGCAGGACCCCAAGGTGTTTCGCGTGCTCATCGACGCCTTTGTGCACCGCTACATGGACAAGGCGCTGCGCCCCGACGTGGTGGCCGGGCTGGATGCGCGCGGCTTCATCCTGGGCGCGGTGGTGGCCTATGAGCTGAACGTGGGGTTCGTGCCCATCCGCAAGAAAGGCAAGCTGCCCTTCACCACGGTGGAAGAGACCTATGAACTGGAGTACGGCAGCGCCACGGTGGAGCTGCACACCGACGCCGTGAAGGCGGGCGACCGCGTGCTGCTGATCGACG
>DAIQRN010000275.1:0-4414 GCA_036786185.1 Acidovorax sp.
GGGGCGGTGGCGATGGCGGCGATGGGGTCTTGGTGGCGAGCGAGCATGGGCGGTTCTTTCAACAGAGGGGCAGCGCGCATTATTCACGCTGGGCCGCCCCGCAGCAGCCCGTGCGCACTCACATGGCAGGCCTGTCGCTTTGCGCCGCGAGGTTGTCCCTGAGCTCCTGGCTCATGGGCAGGCCTATGACCTGGTTCTTCGGCGGGATGGGCGCGGTGAACCACTTGGCATACAGCCTTTCAAACTCGCCCGACTTCATCATGCCGCCGATCACGCCGTTGACGAGCTTCTGGAACTGCGGGTCGTCCTTGCGCATCATGCAGGCATAGGGCTCGACCTGCAGCGCATCGCCCACCACGTCCCAGTCGGCCGGATTGCGCGCGTTGTTCTTCAGGCCGAACTGCAGGATGTCGTCCATGGCGAAGGCCTCGGCGCGGCCGGCGTCGACGAGCAGCATGGCGTCGTCATGGTCCTTGCCGAGCACGATGTCGAAGTCCAGGTTGTTGTCCTTGCTGTACTTGCGTATCACCTGGGCGTTGGTGGTGCCGGTGGTGCTGGCGACCTTCTTCTTCGCCAGGTCGGCCCAGTTCTTGATGCCGGCATTCTTCTTCACCAGCAGGCGCGTGCCGGTGTAGAAGTAGTTGATGGCGAATTGCACGTCCTTGCCGCGCACCGTGTTGTTCGTGGTCGATCCGCACTCAATGTCTATGGTGCCGTTTTGCAGCAGCGGTATGCGGTTCTGCGAGGTCACGGCCTGCAGGTCCACCTTCAGGGCCGGCTTGTTCAGCTCCTTCTTCACGGCATCGACGATGGCATTGCTGATCTCCACCGAGAAGCCCACGGGCCCGCCCGAGCCCGCGAGGTAGCTGAACGGCACCGAGGCCTCGCGGTAGGCCACGGTGATCTTGCCCATGTCGGCGACCTTCTTGAGGGTGTCGGCCTGGGCGGCGGTACCGGCCAGTGCGCAGGCAGCCAGTGCTGCGGCGAGGATGGTGGTGGGTTTCATGGTGTCTCCTTTGCTTTATCGAGGTAGTGGTTTGTCACGACAGGTCACGGCGCTACTGTAGGAAGCATGCAGCCACTTGAACAATGCCGTTCATGGCAGGGGGTATGCACAAAAGTCATGCACTGCCGCCGCGAGCCCTGAACCGGGGGCGGGGCCGGGGCATAACTTTCCGTCATGTCCCGCGCCTGGATTGGCATTGTTCAATTGCCGGCGCCCGCCCTACATTGGGGCAATCCGCAATCTGCCAAAGTTCGCAATGCATGTATGTGTCATGGGCGCGGGCATCGTGGGCCTGGCGACGGCCTACGAACTCCAGCGCCGGGGATTTCAGGTCACAGTCGTCGATCAGGCCCATCCCGGCGCGGGGACCAGCGGGGGCAATGGCGCGCAGCTGAGCTACAGCTACGTACAGCCCCTGGCCGACCCCGGCATCTGGGCACAGCTGCCCAAGCTGGTGCTGGCGCCCGACTCGCCGCTCAAGCTGCGGCCGCGGTGGGACCCGCATCAGTGGCGCTGGGGGCTGGATTTCCTGCGCGCCTGCAACCGCCGCACCTCCGAGCACGGCACGGCCACGCTGCTGGCCCTGGCGGCGCGCAGCCGCCAGGGCTTCGAGCAGATGCTGGCCACTGAACAGCTGTCCTGCGACTTTTCGCGTACCGGCAAGCTGGTGCTGTATGCGAGCCAGGCCGCGCTCGACGACGCCAAGCGCCAGCTGGAGCTGCAGCGCGCCTGGGGCTGCGAGCAGGAGGCCGTCACCCCCGCGCGCTGCGCGCAGATCGAGCCCGCGCTCGCGCACTACGCGGCGCGGATCGCGGGTGCCATTCACACGCCCGGCGAATGCGCGGCCGACTGCCTGCAGGTCTGCCAGGGGTTGCATGCCCGGCTGCAGGCGCGCGGCGTGCGCTTCGTGCTGGGCAGCAGGATCACGGCGCTCACGCAGTCGGCGGGCCGCATCGCCGCGGCGCAGACCGACGCGGGCGCCATCGAGGCCAACGCCTTCGTGCTGGCGCTGGGCAGCGGCAGCCACGCGCTGGCGCGCAGCCTGGGGTTGGCGCTGCCGGTCTATCCGCTCAAGGGCTACAGCATCACCTTCGACGCCGCCTCCGAACCCGGCGCGGCGCCCCAGGTGAGCGTGACCGATGCCGCACGCAAGGTGGTGTTCGCGCGCCTGGGAGGGCGCCTGCGCGTGGCCGGCATGGCCGAGCTCGTGGGTTACGGTCTGGACATACCGCAGGCGCGCATAGACAGCCTGTGCGCGGCCACGCGCGCCCTGTTTCCGCACAGCGGCATGCAGCGCCAGCTGCAGCCCTGGGCCGGCCTGCGCCCGGCCACGCCCACCGGCCTGCCCATCGTGGGGCGCCACGCGCGCGGCCCCGCCAACCTGCTGCTCAACACCGGGCATGGCGCGCTGGGCTTCACGCTGGCCTTTGGCACGGCAGCGGCCGTGGCCGATGCTGTGTGAGGCTCAAGTCCCCAGCGACTGCGCCACCACCATGCGCATGCAGCCCAACATGGCGTCGGCCAGCAACGACGCCGGGCGGTGCGCCGGACGCAGCGCCTGCACAGGCACGGCAATGGGTGGCTGCACGGCCAGCACATCGACCTTGTCGCGTTCGGCCGATACGGCCGTGCAGGCATCGACCAGGGCCACGGCCTGGCCGTGGTGGGCCAGCGCCAGCGCGGCGTGGTAGGTCTGCACCGTGTACAAGGCCTGCAGGCTCACCTCGGCCTGCCTGCAGGCATGGTTCACCAGGGTGCCTATGGGGTCGCTGGCCGCCAGGCGCACCAGGGGCAGGGCCGCCAGGTCGGGCAGCGCGAGGCTGCCGCCCGCCACCAGCGCCGCAGGCAGCATGCCGCGCGGCGCCACGCACAGCATGTGCGCATCGGCCAGGTGTTCCTGCACCAGCGAAGGGTGGGCGGCGGCAGTGAAGACGAAGCCCAGGTCCGCCTCCTGGCGCAGCAGCGCGGCAACGATCTGCGGCGAGTGCAGTGCATCGATGGTCACGGCCACGCCCGGATACCGGGCGCGGAAGGCGCGCAACGCGCGCGGCAGCAGCTCGACGCTAAGGGCGAATACGGTGAGGATGCGCAGTTCGTCGCAGCGCTGCGGGTTCTTCAGGCTGGCTGCCAGGCGCTGCACCTCATCGAGCTGGGCGAACAGCTGCTGCACCTGCGGGTACAGGGTCTGCGCCTCCTGGGTGGGCACGAGCCGGCCCTTGACGCGCTGGAACAGCGCGAACCCGAGCTGCAGCTCGGCATGGGCCAGGATGCGGCTGACGGCCGGCTGGGTGACGTTCATCAGGCGCGCCGCCGCGCTCACGCTGCCCGTGAGCATGACGGCGTTGAAGACTTCGATGTGGCGCAGGCGCATGGGGCATCACCATGCCCGCTGCAAGGCCGCGGCGCAAGAGGGGGCACGCGCCATCAGGCGCCGTAGGCGCGGCGCGCCAGCGCCCGCGCCAGGATGTCCGCGGGATCGATCAGCGTCCAGCCCTGCGCCGCGCGCGCCTGCGGCAGGGCCAGCGGGATCTCGGTGCAGGCCATGGCCAGAGCGATGTCGCCATGCTCGGCACGCAGCTGCTCGCCCACGGCGACAAAGCGCTGCTGCGCCAGCGCCAGGTCACCGGCCTTGACCCCATCATAGATGCCCTGCATCAGCCAATGCCGCGCCTGCGCGTCGGGCAGCACGCAGCCGATGCCTTCTGCCGCGAAGGCCTGCTCGTACAGACCGATGCGGTAGCTGCCCTCGGTGGCCAGCAGGGCCACGCGCGTGAGACTCCGGGCGCGCAGCGCGGCCGCGGTCTCACGCGGCATGTGCAGCAGCTCGACCTGGGGCACGCGCTGCTGCAGGGCCGCATGCCAGGCATGGGCGGTGTTGCAGGGCATGGCCACGGCGCGCGCGCCCAGGCCGGCCAGTTGCGCCAGGCCCTGCGCCATGGCGTCGAGCGGCTGGGGCGCCGCGCCGTCGGTCAGCGCGCGCGTGCGGTCGGCAATCGGCAGCTGCGCCATCCAGTGCGCGGGATAGGCCTGGTCGCACACGGCCTGGCCGTGGCCGCGCAGCCAGTCCTCGCAGGCGGCGACGAACAGGCGCGCAAAGTCCACGCCCGCGGCCGGGCCCATGCCGGCCAGGATGCCGACGGTGTGAGGAGTAGGTGGAGTGGTAGCGTTCATCGGAGCATGCTGGACATGGCAGAAAGACCGTTGAGCATGCGCACCGCGCTCTCGGTATCCGGTGCGTTGAAGCGCAGCGCGTCGCCCGCCAGGCGCTCCAGCGTGGGCCATTGGCAGAACAGGTCGGCCAGGGCGACGGTCTGCGTCTGCAGATCGACGACTATGGGGCCGGCCATGGTCAGCGGCGCCGCGCCGGGCGCCTGCGCCACGGCCTGGGCCACGCCCGCGCGGATGGCG
>DAIQRN010000276.1:0-2028 GCA_036786185.1 Acidovorax sp.
CGCTGGGCCTGCCGCTCACCGTGCCCGCCACGGCCGAGATCGTGCTCGAAGGCCATATCCAGCCCGACGCCAGCCATGCGACAGGCTGGCAGCACGCGCTGGAAGGGCCGTATGGCGACCACACCGGCTATTACAACGAATGCGCCGAGTTCCCCGTGCTCACCGTGGACCGCATCACCCTGCGGCGCGATGCGATCTACCACAGCACCTACACCGGCAAGCCGCCGGACGAGCCCGCTGTGCTGGGCCTGGCGATGAACGAGCTGTTCATCCCGCTCTTGCAAAAGCAGTTCCCCGAGATCGTGGACTTCTACCTGCCGCCCGAGGGCTGCAGTTACCGCATGGCCGTGGTCAGCATCAAGAAGGCCTACGCGGGCCACGCCCGCCGCGTGATGATGGGCGTGTGGAGCCACCTGCGCCAGTTCATGTACACCAAGTTCGTCCTCGTGGTGGACGACGACATCGACGTGCGCGACTGGAAGGAAGTCATCTGGGCCATCACCACCCGCATGGACCCGGCGCGCGACACGCTGCTGATGGAGCACACGCCCATCGACTACCTGGACTTCGCCTCGCCCGTCAGCGGCCTGGGCAGCAAGATGGGCCTGGACGCCACCAACAAGTGGCCCGGCGAGACGCAGCGCGAATGGGGCCGCCCCATGCAGATGGCGCCCGAGGCCGCGGCGCGGGCCGAGCAGCTGTTTGTCGCGCTGGGGCTGTGACGCCCGCTGGCGCCCGCTACTCCAGCCAGCCCTTGGGGATCTTGTCGGCCTTGGTTTCCACCGGGTTGGCCAGCAGGCGCTCGGCCGCGTACAGGCGCAGAAACTCCTTGGCCTTGTCCGGCCGGGCCGTCAGCCAGGCGTCGTAGGCGCCTTCGTTCAGGATGGCGGGCAGGCTCTTTTCGCTGCCCGGCGGGCCGTAGCGGCGCAGCAGCGCATGGTTGTTGGCGTTCACCGTCAGCAGGCAGTAGCTCAGGATCACCTCGCCGTCGCCACCCTGCCAGCGCGCCCACAGGCCCGCCACGCCCATGGGTTTGCCATCGACACGGGCGATGCGCGTGGGCACGGCCTTGCCGCTGCGAAAGTCGTCTTCAAAAAACGCCTGCAGGGGCACGATGCAGCGCTGGCCGTTCAGCCACGCATCGCGAAACGCCGTGCCCGTGGAGGCCAGGTCGGACTTGGCGTGGGCCAGCTTGGGCGCGCGCAGCCTGGCGTCCGACGCCGACTTGACCCAGTGTGGCACCAGGCCCCATTGCGCGGGCACCAGCGTGCGCGCTTTTGTGTCGGGCGTTGCGGGCGCGGCACCCAACGGGGCGGCGGTGGCCGCATGCACGATGAAGCACCCTGGCTTGCGCGGCCACAGGTGGCGCGCGAGCGGCGCCACGGGGGGCTCGACCACGAAAGCCTCGCGGTAGCGGTCGGCGGGGTGCAGGGTTTCGTAGTGCGTGCTCATGGGTCAATGGTACCCGCGTTGCCCTGGGCTTTAAGTAAAAACAGGCTGCAGCGCTTGACCATCAAGCGCAAGCAGCTATGAAAATAGGAGTGTGTGGTGGGGCTATGCCCCGCGCCATGACCCGTGTCAAGCCCGCTGTCGCCTGTGTTGTGACGCGCCGGGGCGGCGTTTTCACAATGGCCGCATGGACTTCGCACCCTCGCCCCTGGCCCGTGAACTGCGTGAACGTCTCGTCGCCTTCATGGACCGCTACCTGCTGCCCTACAACGCCGCCTGGCACGCGGCCGTGCAGGCGGGCGACTACCCGCCGCCGTTTCTGGAAGACCTGAAAGCGTTGGCCCGCGACGAGGGCCTGTGGAACCTGTTCCTGCCAACGCTGCGCGGCGACGAGCCCGGCACGCGCCTGAGCAATCTGGACTACGCGCCGCTGGCCGAGGCCATGGGCCGCCTGCCCTGGGCGGCCGAGGTGTTCAACTGCCACGCGCCGGACAGCGGCAACATCGAGCTGCTGCACCGCTTTGCCACGCCCGCGCAGCGCACGCAGTGGCTGCTGCCACTGCTGCACGGCCAGATGCG
>DAIQRN010000276.1:2128-4410 GCA_036786185.1 Acidovorax sp.
GCCACAGCATGGTGCTGGTGCCCGCCGACGCGCCCGGCGTGCAGATCGTGCGCAACATCAGCGTGCTGCACCACCATGCGCCCGAGGGGCATTGCGAGATTTTGCTGCGCAACGTGCGCGTGCCCGCCGACCACCTGCTGGGCGACTGGGGCGCGGGCTTTGCCATGGCCCAGGCGCGGCTGGGGCCGGGGCGCGTGCACCACTGCATGCGCAGCATCGGCCAGTGCGAGCTGGCCTTGCGCCTGGCCACCGAGCGCGCACTGGAGCGCACGGCCTTTGGCAAGCCGCTGGCCGATCAGGCCAACGTGCAGGAATGGCTGGCCGAGTCGCGCATCGAGATCGACCAGGCGCGCCTCTTGGTGTTGCACGCGGCCTGGTTGCTGGACCAGGGCGCTGCGGCCGACGCCCGCCAGGTGCGCGCCCAGGTGGCCGCCATCAAGCTGGTGGCCGCCCGCCTGCAGCAGCGCGTGGTGGACCGCGCCATGCAAATTTTTGGCGCCATGGGTCTGTCGCCCGACACGCCGCTGGCGGCGGCCTGGACCTGGGGCCGCGCGCTGCGGCTGATGGACGGGCCGGATGAAGTGCATCTGCGCACCGTGGCGCGGCATGAACTGGCGCAGGCGCGTGCACAGCTGGGCGGCTCTGCAGCGTGGTTCACCACGCCCGAGCAGCTGCGCGCGCCGCCGCACCTCAGCGCCTGAGCGCCTGGGCGCCAGGGCACAGCCCCGGGCGGGCGCGAAGAAGGTCAGGACTGCGCGCTGTGCGCGGCGGCAGCGCGCGGCGCCGAGGGTGCCAGCACCACCCGGTTGCGCCCCAGCGACTTGGCGGTGTAAAGCGCCTGGTCGGCGCGCTCCAGCGTGTGCTCAATCGTGTCGCCGGGCAGGTGCTGTGCCAGGCCCACCGACACCGTCATGCGCAGCGCGCCCGTGGCGTGCGGAATCTCCATGGCCGCCACGGCCTGGCGCACACGCTCGAGCAGGTCGCGCGCATCGGCAAGCCGGGTGTCAGACAGCAGCAGCACGAACTCTTCGCCCCCCCAGCGCGACAGCACATCGGTGTCGCGCACACTGGAGCGCACCACACCCGCAAAGGCCTGCAGCGCGCGGTCGCCCGTGGCGTGGCCGTGGTTATCGTTCACGCGCTTGAAATGGTCGATATCGAGCTGCGCCAGCACCATGGGCCGCCCGCTGCGCTGGCTGCGGCGGCGCTCCAGGTCCATCAGGTCCTGCATGGCGCGGCGGTTGGCCAGGCCGGTGAGTTCGTCGCGGGTGGCCAGCTCGCGGTTGACGGCCAGCGCCTGGGCCAGTGCCTCACGCTTCTCATGCAACCGTGCACGGATGCGCTGGATGCGCAGGTTCAGCGCGATGCTGCCGCCCAGCACGATCAGCACCATCAGGGCGTAGGCGGTATCCAGATAGCCTGATGGGCTGGCGTTGAAACGCATCGTGGCGGCCACCGCACACACGAAGGCGAGCAGCGCATACACACCGATGCCGATCACCTCCGCCACGGTCAGGCCGAACGTGCCGAAGAAAAGAATCATGGCCAGCACGGCGAGCACCACCCCGCGCGCATCACCGGCAATCACGTAGGCCACGGCGCCGCTGGTGATAGTCCAGACCATCTGGGGCACGGTCAGGGACGGGTCGTTGAGCCGGGCGGTTCCGCCCGAACGGATGAAGGCGGTCATCACCGCCAGGCCGCCCACGGACAAAGCCACCCACCAGTTGACCGCCACCGAACTCACGGAGCTGCTGTACGCCGCCACCATGAGCATGACCCCCGCGCTGCAAACCATCAGCACCAGCGCCAGCAGCGCCATGCCCACCAGCGTACGCCGCTGCGGATCGGTGGAGAGGATCACATCCGTGATGCGTTGCCAGCTTGAACGTGTGGGCAAGGGGGGAGCTCCTGTCGAAGCGGTGACGCCATGGGGGTCGGGTGGCTGGCGCTGTGGAGCGGTGCGATAACCGACGGTTTTAGTCTGCCATTCTAGGCGCCGGGGTGGCCTGCGTACAGCCCCGCGCCTGCGGCGCGATGCTTATGGGTGCAGCGTGAGCGCCGCCAAGGCTGCGAGCGGTGCCGTCTCGGCACGCAGCACGCGCGGGCCCAGCGTGACCGGGGCAAAGCCGTGCTGCAGCGCGAGGTCTTCCTCGCCTGCGCTCAGCCCGCCTTCCGGGCCGGAGAGGAACACCACCGGCCCGCCAGGCGGGTGCTGGGCGGCCGCCTTGTACAGCGGCGCCGTGCCCGCGCGCAGCGACAGCAGCAGGCGCTGTGCGCCC
>DAIQRN010000277.1:0-4409 GCA_036786185.1 Acidovorax sp.
ACCGCCGACACAAGGATTTTCAATCCTCTGCTCTACCGACTGAGCTACCGGGCCTAAGCCTTAAATTATAGCCAGAAAATTCGCCTCTCTTCAGAAGCCAGCAGAAATAAATGGAACAAGCTTGCCGATCAGCCGCGTTTGCCCCGGCCCAGATCCACGCCCAGCTGGCGCAGCTTGCGGTACAGGTGGGTGCGTTCCAAGCCTGTCTTCTCGGCCACGCGGGTCATGGAGCCGCCTTCGCGGGCGAGGTGGAATTCGAAGTAGGCCTTCTCGAAACCATCGCGCGCTTCGCGCAGAGGACGGTCCAGATCAAAGCCTTGGTGAGAATGGGGGCCCGCGTCCACGCTGACCACCGTAGCCGATACCGCAGGGAGTTGCGCGAATGTGGGGTCGGCAGGCGCCTGCACCGGTGCCTGCGCGGCGGCGGCGGGGGCCGCCTGGTGGGCGGCATTGCGGGCCAGGCCCTGCTCCACGGCTTTGAGCAGCTTCTGCAGGGTGATGGGCTTTTCCAGGAACGAGAAGGCGCCGATGCGCGTAGCCTCGACCGCCGTGTCGATGGTGGCGTGGCCGCTCATCATGATGACGGGCATGGTGAGCACGCCGGCCGTGGCCCATTCCTTGAGCAGCGAGACGCCGTCGGTGTCCGGCATCCAGATGTCGAGCAGCACGAGGTCGTAGCTGTTGGCGGCGCGGGCCGCCCGCGCCTGCGTAGCGTTTTCTGCAAGGTCCACGCTGTGGCCTTCGTCGTTCAGGATTTCCGACAGCAGATCACGAATGCCGAGCTCATCGTCGACCACCAGAATGTTTGCCATGTGTATTGAAGCGCCTTGGGATTACTGCGGGGCGGTGTTGTTATGACGCCACCGCTGGTTCAGGGGCGAATGATAACGACACTTGGGCGCCCAACACCACGCCAGCTTCGGTGCGATTGGACAGCTCGATGCGCGCACCGTGTTCATCCGCGATCTTTTTGACCACGGCCAGGCCCAGGCCCGTGCCACGCGGCTTGGTGGTGACGTAGGGTTCGAAGGCCCGCTGCAGGATGTGGGGTGGAAAACCCGCGCCGCTGTCGGCCACGGTAAGCCGCACGCGACCTGATGACGGGCTCCATCGGGTGCTGATACGCACGGGCGCCCGTGGCTCGGTGGCATCGGCGCTGGCTTGCTCGGTGGAGTCCTGTGCGTTTTGCAGCAGGTTGTGGATCACCTGGCGCAGTTGCTGGGCATCGCCCGCAATGCAGGGGCAGCGCGGGTCCAGCTCGGCCTCCACACGCACGGTGGCGTTTTCTTCGCCATACAAATGCAGCACATCGGCCACCAGGGCGTTGAGGTCCAGCGCCTGCAATTCAGCGGCAGGCAGGCGGGCGTAGTCGCGGAACTCATTGACCAGGCGCTTCATGGCATCAACCTGCTCGACGATGGTCTTGACGGACTTGGCCAGCACGGCTTGCTCGGGGCCTGGAAGCTTGCCCTCGAGCTTCATGGCAAGGCGCTCGGCCGACAGCTGGATGGGAGTGAGCGGGTTCTTGATCTCATGGGCCAGCCGCCGGGCCACCTCGCCCCAGGCCTGGGCGCGCTGCGCCGAAACGATTTCCGAAATGTCGTCAAAAACCAACAATCGGGTGGAATCCGGCAGTTCCGCCCCCCGGGCCACGAGGCTGGTGGCGTGCTGCCCGGCACCCTGGGAGGACTCGTGCAGCTCAAAAGGCTGCTGCCAGTGGTCCAGTCCATGGCGCTCGTTGTCTGCCAGGAAGGCATCGAAGTGCATTTGCACGGATGCAGCAAACGCGGCCAGGCCCGGCACGTCCGCCAGGGCCCGTCCTTCGTAGGCGGCCATGGGCGCGCGCAGGATGCGGGTGGCGCCAGGGTTGGACGACTGGACCAGCCCCTGTGCGTCCAGCACGATGACGCCAGCCGTGAGGTTGTCAAGAATGGTTTGCAGATTGGCCCGGGCTGCATCGACCTTGCCCATGCTTTGCTCCACGGCCTGGCGGGCGTCCGCGAGCTGCTGCGTCATGAGCGCGAACGAGCGCGTGAGCCCGCCCAGTTCGTCCTTGCCCCGCAGCACCGCCTTGGGGCTCAGATTGCCCGCGGCCACCTCCCGCACCCCTTCGGCCAGCACCAGCAAGGGCCGGGCCAACTGGTTGCCCAGCAGCACCGCCAACAACACGGCACCAAATACGGCCAGGAACAGGCTCAGCGTGAGCGTGCCCACATACATGCGTCGCAGGCCACCACGGGCCAGGGCGCGCTCCTGGTACTCCCGGTTGGCCTCCTGCACCGCAATGGCATTGGCCACCAGCGCTGGCGGCAGCGTCAGCGTGGCCTGCAGGTACCGGGGCTCCACCAGCAAGCCCACGGCAGAACTGCTGACAAGGGCCAGCACCTTGACCCTGGCGTTCTGTACCGCAGCGGGGTCCGACAAGTCATCCAGCCCTTCGATCTGCGCCGTCACGCGCTGCTCCCGCGCGGCGCGCAGCATGGCGGTGCCGGGGCGTTCGGGGTTCAGGTTGAAGCGCGACTGCCCGGCGCTGGCCACCGCCTGGCCCGCGGCATTCCACAGCACCACGTCGGTGGCTCCCAGCTGGTCGCGGATGCGTTCCAGCACCAGGCCCGCCGATGCATCGGGCACGGGCGCCACCTGGGCACCGGCATTGCGGGTCTTGGTTGCCATGTCGGACGCCAGCGAGTCCAGCGACACGCGCGCCAGGTTGACCCCAGCCGTCAGTGCGCCTTCCACCTTGACGTCGAACCAGCTTTCGATGGAGCGGGTCACGAACTGATAGGACACTACATAGATCAGCAACCCCGGCAGCAGCCCCACCAGCGCAAAAATGGCCGCCAGCTTGACCAGCAGGCGGCTGCCAAAGCGCCCCCGGCGCAGCCGCATGGCCAAGCGCACCGCCACCCACACCAGCACCGCCAGCAGCAGCAGCGCCACCAGCACGTTCACCCCAAAAAGCCAAGCGTAGTTGCGCTCGTAAAGCGCGCGGTTGTTGGTGGCCAGGGTGAGCAAAAAGAACAGCACCAGGCCTATGGCCGACATGATGGCCACTCCCACCCCCACAGCCCAGCGCACGGCGCGCGACGGACGCGCGGATGCATGGGCCGCTGCGGGATGGGGGGTGTGGGGTGCGGTCACTTGGCAGGTTCGGCGGCGGCCAGGCGCTGGCTGCTGGCGGCCAGCAGACTCCAGCCCACCCGCCCTACGGTGCCGATCTGAAACGGCCGGGGCAGTTGGGAGACATCCAGCCTGAGCGAAAAATGCACCGTGTGCACGGCATCTGCCTCAATCACATCGCTTTCGGCAATCTTCCAGCGTGAAAATCGCTGAACTGCCGACATTGCATCCGTATAGTCGTCAAAAGTCTGCCCCAGCACCACACCCAGGCCACTGTTGGTGAAGGGTGTGGACGACATGTTCAGGCGCCAGCGCCGCGTCAGCGGCTGATAACTTAGGCGCAGATAGCGGGTTGTTTCTGCCACTTGGCGGTCAGACCAGTACCAGCGGTCGCGCATCACCTGGGCCTCGGCCACGAAGTACATGGGGATGCCTTTGTACAGCGCGCTTTCTGCCAGGTCAGGCAAGGTGATCTGCGGGTTGGTGCTCAGATAGAGGCCGTCTTCGGCCCGCTCCAGCCGCAACTCGGCGGCCTCCGCGGCGTCGGCCGCCTGCGCCTCGGGCAAGGGGGCCACGCCCGCCCACAGCACCAACACAAAGCTCCACAGCAGCAGCCAACGAGTCATTCGAGACTCATTGCGCCGCTTTCTGCAACAGTGCGTAAAAAAAACCGTCGTGGTCACCGTACCCATTGTCCGGGACAGCTCCGGGCTTGTCCGCGTTGCCGGGGATTAAATGGCCGGGCGAGGGCCGCAATTGCGCATCGGTGTTGTGCGCAAGAAACGCTTGAACCTGCGCGTCCCCCTCGGCCCGGAAGACGGAGCAGGTGCAATACAGAAGGCGCCCGCCGGGGCGCACCAGCGGCCACAAACGTGCCAGCAGCTGCGCCTGCAGGGTTGCCAGTTGGGCGATATCGCTTTCGCGGCGCAGCCAGCGCACGTCCGGGTGGCGCCGCACGATGCCCGAGGCCGTGCACGGCGCATCGAGCAGGATGGCATCAAACAGCGCGCCGCCGCAGTGCTGCTGCCACCAGTCCTGCGGGCGCGCAGCGTCGGCCACGAGCACCTGGGCCTGCAGACCCAGCCGCTGCAGGGTATCGTGGATGCGGGCGCTGCGTTCGGGGTCGATCTCCAGCGCCGTGACCTGCAGCGGCGCACCGGGGCGGGCACCGGCCCACTCCAGCAGGTGGGCGGTTTTGCCGCCGGGCGCCGCGCAGGCGTCCAGCACGCGCAGCGGCTGCGCCCGGTCCAGGCCGTCCAGCAGCAGCGGGGCGGCGAGCTGCGCTGCAG
>DAIQRN010000278.1:0-4402 GCA_036786185.1 Acidovorax sp.
GGCGGCAATCGAATCGCCCATGCCGGGGTGGCCCGCGTCCTCCAGGTGCCAAGGCAAGCCGCTGGCGCGCACGGCGGCCAGCGTGTGTTCCAGCACCGTCAGGCCGCACAGCGGCGCGCGCAGCTTGTGCACCGTGCCGCCCGACGCGGCAAAGCGCTGCCCCTTGCCGGAGGCCAGAACGAGGACATGCGGTCGGGGCGCCATGCCCTCAATGTAACGCCGCACGCGGCACAATCGTGCCCATGACCACCACATCCATCGCCGACCTGCGCAAGAGCTACGAGCGCGCCGAACTCAACGAAGACGCCTCGCACGCCGCCCCCCTGCAGCAGTTTGACCAGTGGCTCAAGGAAGCCATCAGCGCCGAAGTGCCCGAGCCCAACGCCATGACCCTGGCCACCGTGGGCAGCGACCTGCGCCCCAGCACGCGCATCGTGCTCATCAAGGGCTACGACGAGCGCGGCATCGTCTGGTTCACCAACTACGACAGCCGCAAGGGCCGCCAGATCGGCGGCAACCCCTACGTGGCCCTGCAGTTCCACTGGGTGGAGCTCGAGCGCGTGGTGCGCATCGAAGGCGTGGTGGAAAAGGTCAGCGACGCGGAAAGCGACGAATACTTCCACAGCCGCCCGCTGGATTCGCGCATCGGCGCCTGGGCCAGCCCGCAAAGCCAGGTGAT
This sequence comes from Acidovorax sp., assembly GCA_036786185.1. GTDB lineage: Bacteria > Pseudomonadota > Gammaproteobacteria > Burkholderiales > Burkholderiaceae_C > Acidovorax. The sequence continues at coordinate 680 of DAIQRN010000278.1, forward strand.
TGCAGGGCGCAGCGTGCTGGTGGCCAATGCCGCCAAGTACGGCGCGCAGTTCTTGCTCAAACCTCCGCGCCCACCGCACTGGGGCGGCTACCGCCTGAAGCCCGACCAGTGGGAGTTCTGGCAGGGCCGCAAGAGCCGCCTGCACGACCGGCTGCGCTACCGGCTGGAGGGCGGCGAGTGGCTGAAAGAGCGCCTGGCGCCCTGAAAACTCCGGCCCCTACACCACAAACCGCGTCACCAGCACGATCGCCACCGGCATGCTGACCAGGGCCAGCGCCGTGGACACGGCCACGCTGGCGGTCACCTCGTCCTCGGCCACGGCATAGCGCTGCGCAAACAGGAACACGTTGGCCCCCACGGGCAGCGAGGCCGCCACGATCATTACCGCCAGCGGCAGGCCCGACAGGCCCAGCGCCCAGCCCAGGGCCGCCAGCACCAGCGGGTGCACCACGCATTTGACGAGCGCAATGCGCAGCGCAGCCTTGAAATGGTGGCCCACCTTGGTAAACGCCAGCGTCACCCCCACCAGCAGCAGCGCGATGGGCCCCAGGGCCTGACCCAGCAGCTGCAGGGGCTTGTCCACCACCTGCGGCACCACCAGGCCGGTCTGCGCAAACAGCAGGCCCGCGATGATGGGCAGCGGCACCGGGTGCACGATGCCGTTGCGCATGGCTTGCAGCGCGGTACGCCACAGGGCCTGCTGCGCCCCGCCCTCGCGCCCGGCGTGCTCGCGGGCGGCGGCCAGCTCAAACACCACGGTGGCGGCCGTGAGCAGGATGAGCGAATGCACCGAGATCAGCGTGAACAAGGTGACCAGGCCCGCGTCGCCAAACACCAGGCCGACCAGCGGCACGCCGATCATCAGCGTGTTGCTGAAGGTGTTGGCCAGCGCCCGCGCCGCGCCCAGGCTGGTAAAGCCCAGCACGGCCAGCGTGGCCGCATAGACCACGCCAAACGCCACAAAGTAAATGCCCACGGGGCCAAAGTCCAGGTCCTGGATGTGCACCGTGCTCATGGTGCGAAACAGCAGCGCGGGCGTGAGCACCATGAACACCAGGTTGGCCAGGTCCTTGACCGACCCCGCCCGAATCCAGCCACGCCGCCCCACATAGAAGCCGATGGCGATGAACAGGATGACGGGAATCAGCGAGGTAAAGACGGCAGAGTTCACAGCGGGGCCAGAATGGAAAGCGGTGCGTATTGTGGCCCTACCGACAGCCTGCCCGCAGCCCGCCTGCAGCGCATCTGCAGCGCATCTGCAGCGTGAATGCTTCTTTTTTTATAGCTTCCAGCGCTTGCCCATCAAGCGCTGGAGGCCGTTTTTACTTAAAAACTGACGTGCCGATGCGTCCCAAGTGCGCCCGGGACGCGCCCCGGATGCGCCCTAGATAACCGGCGCCCCCAGCCACACGCCGCTGCGCAGCCGCTCGGGCTTGTGGGGCGACCACACCTGGGCGCCCGCCTCCCAGCTGTCTTGCTGCACGTTCAGCCCGGCAAACACGCCGTAGCCCTGACCCGCGCGGATCTCGCCGCCCGCGCACAGGCTTTCGCCCGCCTTGATCGCCCCCTGGGTGTGGATGCCCTCGCCCGCCTTGATGCCCCAGCCCGCCTCCAGGTGCGCCACGCCGGTGATGGCGCCGCCCACCACCATGCCCTGCCCTGCGCGCAGGCTGTGGGCGCCGCTCAGGTGGCCGCCCACGCGCACGCCCTTGTCGCAGTCCAGCGCGCCCTGCACGATCAGGTCCTGCCCCACAAAGGCATTGCCCTTGAGCGACAGCCCGCCCTGGCAGATGGCGTCCCAGCCCACGCGCAGGTCGCCCCCGCCCGTCACGCTGCCCTGCACGTCCAGGCCCCAGTCGGCGCGCACATCGCCGCCCGCCTGCAACGGCCCGTCGCTGACGATGATGCTGCCCCCCACGCGAATGTCCTCGCCCGCCACGATGGAGCGCCCCGCCCGCAGCCCGCCACCCGCGCGAATCGCCCGCCCGGCGTGGATCACCGTGGCCACGTCGATGGTGCCGCGCACCTCGATGGTGCCCGCAAACACGATGGCGTCGGCCTCCAGCACATCCACGGCCAGCACCGCATTGGTGGGGCCAAACTGCGCCAGCAGCCACAGCGCATCCTCCACCCGCCCGGCGGCCACCAGCGTGTCCAGCGCATCCTGGTAGCCGGTGCCGTCTTCAACGTTGCGGCTGAACCAGCGAAAGCCGTCGGCACACGGGCTCTTGGCCCGCAAGAATTTTTTGGTGAACTCCATCCGCATGCATCTCCTGACTGGGGAGCGGCGCGGCATGCCCCCAAGGGAAAACAGCCGTCCGCCATCGCGCTGAGCGGGTGCCCGGCGATGGTGTTCTGCGCAGATGAGGGGAAAGAAGGTTTATCGCCGGGCGGAGGAATGTGCGACCGGCTTGTAGGGCCAGATCTCACGCACCACGGCGCCCTTGCCCGCGCACAGGCCGCCACGCACGGCGGCTGGGCAGCGAAAGGGGCTGAGGCAAGGCATAGCGGCGCATGGTAGCAGCGCAGGGATATCGCACTGGAGTGCGCGGGTTTGGCGGCGGGTGGGCGCCCTGCCAGCCAGACCGCTCATCAAAATGATAGCTGCTAGCGCTTGCTGTGATTGGGCTGGAGGCCAAAAAGAATTGAAATCTGGGCTGGCATCTGCCCACCTGCCCCGTGCCTGCCTTGGCGTGCAGCAATGGGCCAGGCGGCGCAGCGACCAAGTGAGCGGGCGCCAGAGGCTGAAGGCCGGCGGGTACCCGCAGCCCCCATCAAAATGGCGAAGCGATGGGGCTGTGGGCGTCCGTGTTGAACGCCCAGTCAGGCTGGTGCAAATGTTGGATTTATTCAGTTGCCCAGATTCAGAGCTTGCTTGTCAGGTTAACGCTATTGTTCGCATATTTTGCGAAAAATCCTGAGAAGTCTAAAATTTTGAATCCGATGTAAATAATCAATGCGTACGAGTATCCGATTAGAAGTATATAAGCGGAAAATATTGCCAGTGGCCCGAGTGTGCTCTGCAGCGTGAGCTGACCCGATGGATCGATTAGACACCAAAGAAGCCATGAAATGAAATAGATCGGGATGAATATTAATGGTGTGGTAAAGGATAGGCGTACGTATTGCTTTGTGTTTTGAAGAGTACCCAGCCTAAGCCATTGGATAACTGCAAGGGTCACATACCCAAAGCCGCCGAATCCAATGGATAAGGCAAGCAGCGCTGGTATGCTGGAATGACTGCTGATTGCGATGACTCCATATGGAAAGATTATGGGAATCAAGAGCGCAAGACGAAAGTAGGTGCGCGGATTCATGTGGCTTAACGAATGAAAGGGACTTCCCCGTCCCGAGTGATCCGCGCAATTGCGGAGTACGGTATCCAAGTGCCCCGATGGGAAGTGCAATCTCTCAGGTCGGCTTGAGCGCAGAGTTAGAGTGCATTGTTTTTCCCCTTGATGTTGCGCACGAGCATGCCAACAGTAACTGTAATAAGTAGGCAGATAACTGAGGACGTAATGACTGCGACAAGAAAGAACGGATCAAGGTAGCCAGCGTACAGGTAAGCAGCGACTTGAAACAGAACTACTGCTGTGGCAGTAGCCAGCACCGTGGCAAGCAAAAATGAACGCAGCAACAGGTGCCACCCTAGCGCAGAAGCGACTGCGGTAGACGACAAAACAAGCCAGCCAACAGTTGCCTCTGACATAGATGGCTCTAACG
>DAIQRN010000279.1:0-4400 GCA_036786185.1 Acidovorax sp.
GGCCTGCAGCTCGCGCACGCGCTGGGCGAGGCGGGCGCCAAGATCGTGCTGAGCTCGCGCAAGGCCGCCGACCTGGAGGAGGCCACGGCCGACCTGCAGGCCGCCGGCATCGACGCGCGCTGGATCGCCGCCGACTGCGCGCAGGAGGCCGACATCCGCCGCCTGGCCGACGAGACGCTGCAGCGCCTGGGCCACGTGGACATCCTGGTGAACAACGCCGGCGCCGCCTGGGGCGCTCCGGCCGAGGACCACCCCGTGGAGGCCTGGGACAAGGTGATGAACCTCAACGTGCGCGGCTACTTCATCCTCTCCCAGCACATTGCCAAGCACAGCATGATCGCGCGCCGCAGCGGCAGCATCATCAACGTGGCCTCCATCGCGGGCCTGGGCGGCAACCCCAAGGGCATGAACACCATCGCCTACAACACCTCCAAGGGCGCGGTCATCAACTTCACCCGTGCGCTGGCGGCCGAATGGGGCCAATATGGCATCCGCGTGAACGCGATCTGCCCCGGCTTCTTCCCCAGCAAGATGACGGTGGGCACGCTCAAAGCCATGGGCGAGGAGGCACTGGCCGCGCACGCCCCGCTGGGCCGCCTGGGCGACGACGAAGACTTGAAGGGCTTGTGCGCGCTGTATGCATCGGACGCGGGCAAGCACATCACCGGCCAGTGGCTGGCGGTGGATGGCGGCGTGAGCATCGTGACGGGAGGATGATCATCCCCCTGAGGCGCTTTGCGCCTTCCCCCTTCTCTCGAATCGCTGCGCGATTCGGGAAGGGGGACGCAGCCCTTGCTCGGCTGCCCTGGCCTGGGCAGCGCCAGTTTTTGAGACTGTGGACTGAGGAAATTCTGTGAAAAGTTTTGGTGTCGAGATCCCTTTTGTCAGCCACCTTGGCTTTACGCTGCACCGCATGGAAGCAGGTGAATCCGAGCTGCGCTACGAGGCACGGCCCGAGCACCTGAACTCGTTTGACGTGACCCACGGCGGCGCGTCCATGACCCTGCTGGACGTGACCATGGCCACGGCCGCGCGCAGCGAGACGCCCGACATGGGCGTGGTCACCATCGAGATGAAGACCAGCTTCATGCAGGCCGCGCGCGGCCCGCTGGTGGCCAAGGGGCGGCTCATCCACCGCACGGCCACCATGGCCTTCACCGAAGGCACCCTCCATGACGCCGAGGGCCGCGTGTGCTGCCATGCCACGGGCACTTTCAAGTATGTGCGGCGCCTGCCGGTGGACGGGCGCAGCGCCAACGATCTCAAGAAGATCTCCACGGACTGAACAAAATTTCAAGCCAAATCGGCCTCTGGCGCTTATGTAGAAAGCGCTGACAGCTATCAAACAAGGAGTAAATCATGCCCCGTAACCAGCAAATCCTGCTCGACAACCGCCCGCAGGGCGAAGCCACCACCGGCAACTTCAAGCTCGTCGCCACCGACACGCCCGCGCTGCAGGACGGCCAGGTGCTGGTGCGCCACCACTACCTGAGCCTGGACCCCTACATGCGCGGCCGCATGAACGAGAGCAAGAGCTACGCCGCATCGCAGGCTCTGGGCGAGGTGATGATCGGCGGCACCGTGGGCGAGGTGGTGGACAGCCGCCACCCCAAGTACGCCGCGGGCGACAAGGTGGTGGGCATGGGCGGCTGGCAGGAGTACAGCGTGGTCGATGGCAATGCCGTGGGCGCGCTGCGCAAGGTGGACACGGCCCATGTGCCGCTGTCGCACTACCTGGGCGCCGTGGGCATGCCCGGCGTGACGGCCTGGTACGGCCTGGTCAAGATCATTGCCCCCAAGGCGGGCGAAACCGTGGTGGTCAGCGCCGCCACCGGCGCCGTGGGCAGCGCGTTTGCCGCCCTGGCCAAGGCGCGCGGCTGCCGCGTGGTGGGCATTGCGGGCGGGCCGGACAAGTGCCGGTACGCCACCGAAGAGCTGGGCTTTGACGCCTGCATCGACCACCGCGTGCATGGCGACCTCAAATCCATGTCCAAGGCGCTCAAGGAAGCCTGTCCGAATGGCATCGACGGCTATTTTGAAAACGTGGGCGGCTACATCCTCGACGCCGTGCTGCTGCGCGCCAACGCCTTCGCGCGCGTGGCCGTGTGCGGCATGATCGCGGGCTACGACGGTGCGCCGCTGCCGCTGCAAAATCCCGCGCTCATCCTCATCAACCGCATGAAGGTCGAGGGCTTCATCGTCAGCGAGCACATGGAGGTGTGGCCCGAGGCCTTGAAGGAGCTGGGCACCCTGGTCGGCACCGGCAAGCTGCGTCCGCGCGAGACCGTGGCCCAGGGCATCGCGTCGGCGCCCGAGGCCTTTCTGGGCCTGCTCAAGGGCAAGAACTTCGGCAAGCAGCTGGTGAAACTGATCTGATGCGCTGGACCTGGGCCCGCTTTGACGACCTGGGCGTGCACGCCTTGCACGACGCGCTGGCCTTGCGCTGCCAGGTCTTCATCCTGGAGCAAGGCCCTTACCAGGACCCGGATGCGGCGGACAAGAAAGCGCACCACCTGCTGGGCTATGACGACGCGGGCGCACTGCAGGCCTGCCTGCGTGTGGTGGACCCTGGCGTGAAGTACCCCGAGCCATCGATTGGCCGCGTGGTCACGGCCAAGGCGGTTCGCGGCAACGGCACGGGCCGCGCGCTCATGCAGGAAGGGCTGGCCCGCTGCAGCGCCGCCTGGCCCGGCCAGGGCATTCGCATCAGCGCGCAGGCGCATCTGCGGGGCTTTTACGGCAGCCTGGGCTTTGAGGCCGTTTCCGACGAATACCTGGAAGACAACATTCCCCACATTGAAATGCTGAGGAGCCCGCCATGACCCTGACCGCGACCGTTTCGCAGCTGATCCTGCACCACTATCCCTCATCGCCGTTTTCCGAGAAAATCCGGCTGGTGCTGGGCAGCAAGCAACTGGCCTGGAAGTCGGTGATCATCCCCGCCATAGCGCCCAAGCCCGACGTGGTGGCTTTGACCGGCGGCTACCGCAAGACGCCGTTCTTGCAGATCGGTGCCGACATTTATTGCGACTCGGCCCTGATCTGCGACGTGCTGGAGCATGTTCAGCCCGAGCCCATGCTGTACCCGCCGCACCTGAAAGGTGTGGCGCGCGTGTTTGCGCAATGGGCCGACACCACGCTGTTCTGGGCCGCCATGGCTTACAACCTGCAGCCCAAGGGCGCCGCTGTGCTGTTTGCCAACCTGCCGCCCGCAGCCGCCCAGGCCTTTGGCGACGACCGCCGCGCCATGAGCGCCGGCATGCAGCGCCTGCGCCCTCAAGACGCCGCGGCCGCCTACCGCTCCTACCTGCGCCGCATCGCGCACATGGTGGAAGAGCACGACTTCCTGTTTGGCGCAGAACCCTGTCTGGCGGACTTCGCCGCCTACCACCCCCTGTGGTTCACGCGCCAGTGCGTGCCGGTGATGGCCGACATCTTTGCCGCCACGCCCGCCGTGCTGGAGTGGATGGACCGCGTGGCCGCCATCGGCCATGGCCGCATGGAAAAGTTCAGCCCCGCCGACGCCATCACCGTGGCCGCAGGTCTGGACCCGCTGCCCCTGGCGGCCGACATGTTCCAGGACGAGCACGGCCTGCCGCTGGGCACGCAGGTAACCATTGCCGCCGAGAGCTTTGGCACCGAGCCCACCGAAGGCACGCTGATCGCCGCCACCCGCACCCGCTACACGCTGCGCCGCACGGACCCGCGCGCGGGCACTGTTCACGTTCACTTTCCCCGTATTGGATACACGCTGAGAAAGGTTGAAAACTAAATGATCGACGACTTCAAGGGCAAGACCGCCGTCCTCACCGGCGCGGGATCGGGCTTTGGCCTGGAATGCGCGCGCATCGGCGCCAGGCTGGGCATGAACCTGGTGCTGGTGGACGTGCAGCAGGACGCGCTGGACGCCGCTGCCGCCGAGGCGCAGGCCGCAGGCGCGCAGGTGCTGGCGCGCAAGGTGGACGTATCGAGCGCCGCGCAGATGGAGCAGCTCGCCGCCGACGTGCAGCAGCGCTTTGGCGCGCCGCACCTGGTCTTCAACAACGCGGGCGTGGGCGCTGGCGGCCTGGTGTGGGAGAACTCGGTCAAGGACTGGGAATGGGTGCTGGGCGTCAACCTGATGGGCGTGGTGCACGGCGTGCGCCTGTTCACCCCCATGATGCTGGCCGCCGCCAAGGCCGACCCGGCATGGCGCGGCCACATCGTCAACACCGCCAGCATGGCGGGCCTGCTGGCGCCGCCCAACATGGGCATCTACAACGTGAGCAAGCATGCCGTGGTGAGCCTGTCGGAGACGCTGTACCAGGACCTGTCGCTCGTCACCGACCAGGTGAGCGCCAGCGTTCTGTGCCCGTACTTCGTGGCCACCGGCATCAATGCCAGTGAGCGCAACCGGCCCG
>DAIQRN010000280.1:0-4389 GCA_036786185.1 Acidovorax sp.
GGCACGCCGGTGAAGTCCTGCAGCACCACGCGCGAGACGATGAAAGGAATCTCGTCGGTGCGCGCCGCCCGCGGCTGCCAGCCTGCCAGCTGCTGCACATGCTCGACCGTCACCTTGCGACCATCGCAGTTGCGCAGCACCGATTCGAGCACGATGCGGATCGACACCGGCAGGCGGCTGACTGCAGGGAACTGCCGGGCCAGCGCGGGCAGCGAATAGAACTGCCCCACTTGGCCGGAAGCCGTCTTGAAGCGTTTGAGCGTGCTGGCAAAAACGTGGCGAGCGGGCTGGACAGACGACTTCTTGACGGCCATGGCGAACTCCTGCAAAAGGGGTGAAAAGGCGACAACGTGACAGCGCCTATTCTGGCAGTCCCACAGGGCAGCGCAACGCCGGGCCTGCAGAGCCCTGATGCCATGGCAGAAATTCAAACCAAAACAGCCTCCAGCGCTTATCTATCAAACGCCAAAAGCTATTGTTTTAGGAGCGCTTCATTTCATGCTGCCAACAGGCCCGGTTGGCGGCGCGCACCCATCCACTGCAGTTCCGCCAGCAGGGCCACGGACACCACATGCACCGCCAGATAGATCTGGCCCAGCAGGGTCGGTGCGGGCGCAGCGCCCACCCAGAGCGCCAGGCTGGCCAGCGCCCAGGCCCCATTGCCCACGATCAGCACCCGCAGCCGCCCGAGCGGCAGCGGCTGGGCGCGTGCAATCGACGCCGCCAGCGCCGCGTAACCGAGCAGCAGAACGCCCGACACTTGCAGCAGCCCCGGCGCAAGCCCCAGCCCTTCGGACAAGGCCGACGTCATGAGCAGGTGCAGGCTGCCCAGCAGGATGCCGGTCAGTGCATCAAACCAGACCACGGCGCGCAGAAATTGGGGAGAAGAAAGCAGGGACATCATGAACTCCTGGGGGTCAAAAGAAGGCCTCATGGTGGCGACCGCCGTGCACCGCGTCGATGACCTGCGAGGTAATGGCGCCCATCCGCTTTGCACCTAGGATGTGGCCCATGAAGCCCATCCCGACCCCGACACACCGTGCCCCGCGCCACCCCTTGCCGCACCGCGCGGCAGCGCCAACCGCGGGGCCCGCTTCATTTGGCGACCATCTGCGCAACTGGCGCCAGCAGCGCCACCTGAGCCAGATGGAACTGGCCGACGAGGCGGACATCTCCACGCGGCATGTGAGCTTCATGGAAACCGGCCGCACCAACCCCAGCCGCGACATGGTGCTGCGCCTGTGCGAGCGCCTGGCCGTGCCCCTGCGCGAGCGCAACGCCCTGCTGGTGGCGGCAGGCTACGCGCCCATGTACCGCGAACGCGCCCTGGACGACCCGGCCCTGGCCGCAGCGCGTCAGGCGGTGGAGCTGGTGCTCAAGGGCCACGAACCCTGTCCCGCCATTGCGCTGGACCGCTGCTGGAACGTGGTGGCCGCCAACCACGCGGCCCAAGCCCTGCTGGCCGCCCATGTCAGCCCCGAGCTGCTCGCGCCGCCCATCAACGTCTTTCGGCTCAGCCTGCACCCCCAGGGGCTGGCCAGCCGCATCGCCAATCTGGCGCAGTGGCGCGCGCATTTGTTCGAGCGGCTGCGCCAGCAGATTCAGGCCACGGCCGACCCCGCGCTGGTGGCGCTGCAAGCCGAACTGCTTGAATATCCCGCGCCCCCATCCTCGGATACCCTGGTACTGGACGGTGAAATGCTGGGTGTGGTAATGCCCTTTTGCTTTGACAGCGTGCACGGCATGCTGTCCCTCATCAGCACCACCACGATATTCGGCACCCCCGTGGACGTGACGCTGCAGGAGCTGGCGGTGGAGTCCTTCTTTCCGGCCGATGCATTCACCGCCCAGGTATTGCGCGAGGTCGCTGCGCAAAATGCCGCACCATGAAAAAAGCCCGCGAAATGCGGGCTTTGGGATGGAGCGCCGGCACGGTGGAGTACCGTAGCCTTAAATGGCGTATTTCGCGCGGTCTTCGTTTTGAATCCACTTGGGCGCCTTGCCGCGCCCCGTCCAGGTTTCACCCGTGGCCGGATTGCGGTACTTGGGCGCCACCTTGGTGCCCGCCGTGGAGCTGCGTGGCCCCTTGGCCCGGCCGGACGGGAAAACATCCTGGGCCGTCAAACCATATTCAGCCACCAGTGCACGGACCTTGGCGACAGCATCCGACAATTCTCGGCGTCGCGCTTCGTTGATTTGCTGCTCGAGTGCTTCGCGTTGCTTCAACAGGTCTTTGTAGCTGGTCATGGTGTATGAATGGGATAAAGGGGTGGAGAGGAGTCGATTATATGAATAATGTGCTGCCATGCGCAGGCCATTTGAAATATTTCATTCATTCCGGCAGCCCACTAATGGGCTGGCAGCCGTTTGAGGCACCATTTGGTCCAGGCAGGATCTGAAGCCTGGGCAGGCGATATATCCCGCAATATCCGACACGCACTCCCAGCGACCACACCGCGACCGGTGAAAATGGGCGCTTCCATTCTTTCGTTACACCATGGCTCTTTACTGTATTGGCGATATCCAGGGCTGCGACAGCGCCCTGGGCCGCCTGCTCGACGATATTGGATTCTCGCCCAGCCGCGACACCGTCTATTTGCTGGGCGACCTTGTGAACCGGGGCCCTGAATCCGCTGCCGTGCTGCGCCGCTGCATGGCCCAGGACGGCGCCCTGCGCTGCCTGCTGGGCAACCACGACCTGCACCTGCTGGCGGCGGCCCAGGGCGCGCGCAAGCCCTCGCGCCGCGACACGCTGGCCAGCGTGCTGGATGCCCCCGACCGCGAAGCCCTGCTCGCCTGGCTGCGCCAGCAGCCCCTGGCCCGCGTGCATGAACATGCTGGCCAGAACCTGCTGATGGTGCATGCGGGCGTGCTGCCCGCATGGTCTGTAGAAGACACGCTGGCCTACGCCAGCGAAGTCCAGGCCGTGCTGCAAGGGCCCGGCCTGCCCGGGTTTCTGGAGGCCATGTATGGCAACCAGCCCGACCGTTGGCAGGACGGACTGGCGGGTGCGGACCGCCTGCGTGTGATCGTCAACGCGCTCACCCGGCTGCGCTTTTGCTCGGTCGACGGTGTGATGGACTTTGAAAGCACCGAGAGCGCCAGCGCGGCCCCACCCGGCCTGCTGCCCTGGTTTGACGCGCCGGGGCGCCGCACAGCGGGCACGGTGATGGCGTTTGGTCACTGGTCCACGCTGGGCTGGCTGAACCGCCCCGACCTGCTGGGGCTGGACACGGGCTGCGTGTGGGGCGGTGCCTTAAGCGCAGTGCGCTTTGGCGCCACGCTGGCCGAGCGCGAGCTGCTGCAGGTGCACTGCGAACAGGCGCAGGCGCCCGGTGGTTGATACCATCAACTATCAAAATAATAGCTTCTAGCGCTAGTATCTAAAAGGTTTCAGATAATTTTATACTTGAAACCTTTGCAGAACAAGCGCCAGCCGCTATCAATTTATTTAGCTGCCGCCAGCGCCTGCGCAATCCAGGCGTCAAAGGTTTTCTGGTGCGCCTTGATCCAGCCATCGACATGGCGCTCGATGTCGGCGGGCTTGTTCTGGCCCTGGCTCATCAGATGGTTCTGCGCGTTGATGTCGCGCACCGGCAGTTGCATCACCTCGAACAGCTTGGCGGCGGCGGGGTTCTTCTCAGCCCAGGCCTTGTTGGCGACGATCTGCTGGTTGTTCACCACGAAGCCGTAGTTCTTGCCGTTGGGCAGCTTGGTGTCCAGCCCTTTTTGCTCGCCGGGCAGGGAGGAGAAGGGCACTTCCAGCCACACCACGTCGGTGCCGGGCTTGATCTCGTTGCTGACCCAGTACGGCGTCCAGGTGTAGTACAGCACCGGCTTGCCCGCCTTGAAGCGGGTGATGGTGTCGGCGATCAGCGCCGAGTAAGTACCCTGCTGGTGCGTGACGGTGGCGCGCAGGCCGTAGGCGTCCAGGTGGTGTTCGATTACCGCCTCGCAGCCCCAACCGGGGTTGCAGCCCGTCAGGTCGGCCTTGCCGTCGCCGTTGGTGTCAAACAGCTTGGCGATCTCGGGGTTCTTGAGCTGCTCCAGGTTGGTGATTTTGTGCGCGTCGGCCGTCTTCTTGTCGATCAGGTAGCCCTGCGCGGCGTTGCCCGAATAAACGCCCTTGCGGTAGAGCTTGCCGTCGCCGCCCGCGTTCTTGTAGTAGTCGGCGTGCAGCGGGTTCCAGTGGTCGGCCATGAAGGTGGCGTCGCCATTGGCCAGCGCCACGTGGGCCGTGGGGTATTCCACTTCCTTGATGGCCTGCACGGTGTAGCCCAGCTTTTGCAGGGCGCGGCCCACCAGCAGGGTCTGGAAGGTTTCCTCGGCAATGGAGCTTTGCAGCGGCTGCACGCTGACGCCCTTGCCAGGCTGGTCGTTGGCCTGTGC
>DAIQRN010000281.1:0-4364 GCA_036786185.1 Acidovorax sp.
GCTTGCTGGGCGCGCCGCTGGCCCGCCGCATCCGCACCGTGGCCCTGCCGCTGGCGCGCCCGGCGGTGGCGGCGGGCGTGGCCCTGGTGCTGATGGAAGTGCTGGCGGACTTTGGCGTGTCGAGCTACTTTGGCATCCAGACCTTTACCGCCGGCATCTACAAGGCCTGGCTGTCCATGGACAACCGCGTGGCGGCGGCGCAGCTGGCCACCATGCTGCTGGCCCTGGTGCTGGTGCTGCTGCACATGGAGCACCGCGCTGAAAGGCGCATGCGCTTTGCCGTGACCGGGGGGCGCGCGGGCTCGGCCGAGGCGCAACCCGTACCCCTGCGCGGCGCGCGCTGCGCGGCGGCCTGGGCCGTGTGCGCCGTGCCGGTGGTCATGGGTTTTGTGGCGCCCGTGCTTTTCATGCTGCGACCGCTGGTGGCCGACTGGTCGGTGCTGCCCTGGGCGCGCTTTGCCGACTGGGCCTGGAACAGCGTGCGCCTGTCGGGCATCACCGCCGGGCTGGCCGTGGCGATGGCCGTGGCCCTGGCCTTTGCCGTGCGCCGCCAGCCTGACCGCATCACGCGCGGCGTGGTGCAGTTGGCCAGCCTGGGCTATGCCGTGCCGGGCGCGGTGATCGTGGTGGGCTTGCTGCTGCCCGTGGGCTGGCTGCAGGCCGCCGCGCCGCACTGGGGCGTGGGCGGGCTGGTCACGGCCACGGCGTTTGGCATTGTGTGGGCCTACCTGGTGCGGTTTTGCGCGGTGGCGCTGCAGTCGCTGCAAAGCGGCTATGCGCGCATTCCGCTCAACCTCGATGCCTCGGCCCGCATGCTGGGCGCGGGCAGCACGCGGCTGCTGACACGCGTGCACTGGCCGCTGCTGCAGCGCTCTGCCGCGGCGGCGGCGCTGCTGGTGTTTGTCGATGCCATGAAGGAGCTGCCCGCCACCATGGTGCTGCGCCCCTTCAACAGCGACACCCTGGCCGTGGTGGCCTACCAGCTGGCGCGCGACGAGCGCCTGGGCGAGGCGGCGCTGCCGTCACTGGCGCTGGTGGCCGTGGGGCTGGTGCCGGTGATTTTGCTCAGCCGCACGCTGCGCAGCCGGTAGATTTTAAGCAAAAATGGCCTCTAGCGCTTATGTGGAAAGCGCTGACAGCTATTTAATTAATAGCACATCAGGCGCCTAAGTTTCGTCTAAGCGTGCCCGTCCACACTGCCTTTCATCGCAACCCGATTGGAAAGGCAGACCACCATGAACACGATCGCATCCACGCCCCGCCGCCTGGTGCTGGCCCTGGTGACCGCAGGCGCGCTGGGCGCCACGGGCGCCGGGTTGATCGGCGCTCACCAGGCCCGCGCCGTCACGCCGCCCCCGGCCATTGCGGCCTCGGCGGCGGCGGGCCAGCTCCCCAGCTTTGCGCAGATCACCGCGCAAAACGGTCCCGCCGTGGTCAACATCAGCGTGACCGGCACCACGCGCACCGCCTGGAACGGCGGCGATGACGAGGACGATGAACCGTCGTCCTCCGCGCGCCAGCGCCAGATGCCGCAGCTGGACCCGGACGACCCCTTCTACGAGTTCTTCCGCCGCTTCGGCATCCCCGGCGGCGCCATGCCCGGCCAGCCCAGCGCCGCGCCCACGCACGGCCTGGGCTCGGGCTTCATCGTCAGCCCCGACGGGCTGGTGTTGACCAACGCCCATGTGGTCAAGGGCGCGAGCGACGTCACCGTCAAGCTCACCGACCGGCGCGAGTTCCGCGCCAAGGTGCTGGGCGCGGACCCCAAGACCGACGTGGCCGTGCTCAAGATCGACGCCAAGAACCTGCCCACCGTGCGCCTGGGCAGCACGCGCGACCTGCAGGTGGGCGAATGGGTGCTGGCCATTGGCTCGCCCTTCGGCTTTGAAAACAGCGTGACGGCGGGCGTGGTCAGCGCCAAGGGCCGCTCGCTGCCTGACGACAGCCTGGTGCCCTTCATCCAGACCGACGTGGCCGTGAACCCCGGCAATTCCGGCGGCCCGCTGTTCAACGCGCGCGGCGAGGTGGTGGGCATCAACTCGCAGATCTACAGCCGCTCGGGCGGCTACCAGGGCGTGTCGTTCGCCATCCCCATCGAACTGGCCGCCAAGGTGCAAGAGCAGATCGTGGCCACCGGCACGGTGCGCCATGCGCGCCTGGGCGTGTCGGTGCAGGAGGTGAACCAGGCGTTTGCCGAATCCTTCCAGCTCGACAAGCCCGAGGGCGCGCTGGTTGCCAGCGTCGTCAAGAACAGCCCGGCCGACAAGGCGGGCCTGCAGGCGGGCGATGTGATCCGCCAGGTGGACGGCCAGCCCATCGTGGCCTCGGGCGACCTGCCCGCCTGGGTGGGGCAGGCCAAGCCCGGCCAGCAGGCCAGGCTGTCGGTGTGGCGCCAGGGCAAGCCGCTGGAGCTGGTCGCCACGCTGGGTGACGCCAGCGACAAGGCGGGCAAGCAGGCGCGCGCCGAAGAGGCCGTGGGCAAGGGCCAGCTGGGCCTGTCGCTGCGCCCGCTGGACGCCGACGAGCGCCGCGAGGCGGGCGTGCACGATGGCCTGGTGATCGAGCAGGCGCGCGGCCCCGCCGCCGCCGCTGGCGTGCAGCCGGGCGACGTGCTGCTGGCCATCAACGGCGTGCCCATCCAGGGCATTGCGCAGGTGCGCGCCGCCATGGCCAAGGCGGGCAAGTCGGTCGCCTTGCTCATTGAGCGCAACGGCGACAAGATTTTCGTGCCGGTCAGACTCGGCTAAGCTGGGCCCATGCGCCTGCTGCTCGTAGAAGACGATCCCATGATCGGCGAAGCCGTGCAGGACCTGCTGCGCGCCGAGCACTACGCCGTGGACTGGGCGCGCGACGGCGACGCGGCCGACACGGCCCTGCGCACCCAGGCCTACGACCTGGTGCTGCTGGACCTGGGCCTGCCGCGGCGCGACGGCCTGACCGTGCTGCGCGACCTGCGCACGCGCAAGGACCGCACCCCCGTGCTGGTGGCCACCGCGCGCGACGCCGTGGCCCAGCGCATCGAGGGGCTGGACGCCGGGGCCGACGACTACGTGCTCAAGCCCTACGACCTGGACGAACTGCTGGCCCGCCTGCGCGCCCTGCTGCGCCGCGCCGCGGGCCGCGCCGAGCCCGTGTATGAGCACCAGGGCGTCAGCATCAACCCCGCCACGCGCGAGGCCACGGTGCAGGGCCAGCCCGTGGTGTTGTCGGCGCGCGAATGGGCGGTGCTGGAGCCGCTGATCGCGCGCCCCGGCATGGTGCTGTCGCGCCAGCAGCTCGAAGACAAGCTCTACGGCTGGGGCGACGAGGTCAGCAGCAACGCGGTGGAGGTGTACATCCACGGCCTGCGCAAGAAGCTGGGCGCCGACGTGCTGCTCAACATCCGTGGCGTGGGCTACCTGGTACCCAAATCATGAAGCACCCCCTGAGCCGCTTCGCGTCTTCCCCCTCTCTCGCTTCGCGGGAGGGGGACGCCACCCGTGGCCTGGCCAAGCCAGTTCCACGGTGGCACTGGCCGTGGGCCGCGCTCGTTCTACGAGCCAGGGTCGTGAATGCGGGGTTTTGTTGAATGAACAAAGGGCAGGCAATTTCCTTTCAGGGCGTGTTGCGCTCTGCTTTGCCGCGCTCGCTGCGCACGCGACTTTTGATCTTCATCCTGGCGGCCATCGTGCTCGCCGGCGCGGTGCAGGGCGCGCTGGCCTACCGGGGCGCGCTGGCCGAGGCCGATGCGCTGTTTGACTACCACATGCAGCAAACCGCGCTGGCCTTGCGCTCGGGCCTGCCGGTGGATGCGCAGGGCCTGGGGCCGGGGCGGGACCCGCAGGACGAAAACCACGAATTCATCGTCCAGGTCTGGACCAACGAGGGTCTGCGCATCTTCGAATCCGCCGTGGGCGCGGCGCTGCCGCAGATCGCCGTGCTGGGCTTCACCGACGTGCAGGCGCGCGGCGGCACCTACCGCGTGTTCTCGCTGCAGACGCGCTCGCAGGTCATCCAGGTGGCGCAGAACATGGCCGTGCGCCGCAGCATGGCGCGCACGCTGGCGCTGCGCACGCTGGCGCCGCTGGTCATCATGGCGCCGCTGCTGGCGCTGGCCGTATGGTGGGGCGTGCGCCGCTCGCTCGCGCCCGTGGAACGTGTGCGCCGCCAACTGGCCCAGCGCCAGGCGGACGACCTCTCGCCGGTGAGCGACGCGCAGCTGCCCGACGAAGTGCAGCCGCTGGTGGCCGAACTCAACCTGCTGTTCGAGCGCGTGCAGCGCGCCTTTGACGCGCAGCAGCACTTTGTGGCTGACGCCGCGCACGAGCTGCGCTCGCCCCTGGCCGCGCTGCGCTTGCAGCTGCAGGGCCTGCAGCGCGCAGGCG
>DAIQRN010000282.1:0-4361 GCA_036786185.1 Acidovorax sp.
TCGCTCCAGCGGCGGCCCGACATCAGGCGGCCGGTGAACTCGTCCACGATGACGATCTCGCCGTTTTGCACCACATAGTGCTGGTCGCGGTGGTACAGGTGGTTGGCCCTGAGCGCTGCATACAGGTGGTGCATCAGCGTGATATTGGCCGGGTCGTACACCGAGGCACCTTCGGCGATCAGGCCCTGGCTGGCCAGCACGCGCTCGGCGGTTTCATGGCCCTGCTCCGTCAGAAACACCTGGTGGGTCTTCTCGTCCACCGTGAAGTCGCCGGGCTTGGTCACGCCCTCGCCGGTGCGGGGGTCGGCCTCGCCCTCCTGGCGCACCAGCAGCGGCACCACCTTGTTCATCGCGATGTAGGTGGCGGTGTGGTCTTCGGCCTGGCCGCTGATGATGAGTGGCGTGCGCGCCTCGTCGATCAGGATGGAGTCCACCTCGTCCACGATGGCAAAGTTCAGCCCGTGCTGCACCCGGTCGGCGGCCTCATAGACCATGTTGTCGCGCAGGTAGTCAAAGCCGTACTCGTTGTTCGTGCCGTAGGTGATATCGGCGCGGTAGGCCTCCTGCTTTTGCTCGCGCGGCATGTTGGGCAGATTGATGCCCACCGACAGGCCCAGGAAGTTGTACAGGCGCCCCATCCACTGCGCATCGCGGTTGGCGAGGTAGTCGTTCACGGTCACCACGTGCACGCCCTTGCCCGACAGGGCGTTGAGGTACACCGGCAGCGTGGCGGTCAGGGTCTTGCCTTCACCCGTGCGCATTTCAGAGATCTTGCCGTAGTGCAATGCCATGCCGCCCAGCATCTGCACGTCGAAATGGCGCATCTTCATGATGCGCTTGGAACCCTCGCGCACGACGGCAAACGCCTCGGGCAGGATGTTGTCCAGGGATTCACCCTTGGCCACGCGCTCCTTGAACTCCTGCGTCTTGGCCTGAAGCTGCTCGTCCGACAGCTTCTCGTACTCGGGCTCCATCGCATTGATGCGGGTCACCGTCTTGCGGTACTGCTTGAGGAGCCGGTCGTTGCGGCTGCCGAATAGTTTGGTGAGAAAGTTGGTGGCCATGCGAACGAGATCGCTTGGCGGCTGCCATCAGCGCGCCAAGCGAGCAAAATCCCTAAGATGAATTGAGTTCAGGTGGGCCCACCACCGGGAATTGCAAGCACTGCAAACCCGGGGCCGTGGACGCCGGACCCGCGATTTTACCTGCCCGGTGTGGGCGTAGTGGACAGGGGCGGCGAGGCCCGTGGCTGGACGGAAGCCACCTGGGGACCCGGGGCATTGGACGGTTCGCCTGCGCCAGCGCTCAGAAACTTCTGGGGGTCCTGAAAAACGCCCTGCACCAGCACCTCGAAGTGCAGATGCGGGCCCGTGGAGCGCCCGGTGGAGCCGACTTCCGCAATCTTCTGCCCGCGTTTGACGATATCTCCTTGCTTGACCAGCGTGCGCGAAGCATGCGCATAGCGCGTGATCAGCTGGTTGCCGTGCTCCACCTCGATCATGTTGCCATAGGCGGGGTGATACTCCTGCGTCACCACCACGCCCCCGGCTGCGGCCAGAATGGGTGTACCGGTCGCGGACGCAAAATCCAGGCCGGTGTGCAGCGCCGACTGGCCCGTGATCGGATCCACGCGCCAGCCAAAGTTGGACCCCGACACCCCGGGGACCGGCGCATGCGTGGGGATCATTTTCTTGCGGATGTGCTGGTCGAACAGGCGTGATTCGAGCACAGTCATCAGGTCCACGCGCTGATTCGTCAAGCGCTCCAGATCATTCAAGGTGGACTGCAGCTCCTCCATGGTCATGTCGTGAGCCCCCACCAGCACGCCGCCACGCCCTCCCGTATCTTTCGGGATGTCCGCCGGCGCCATGCCCGCCAGGCCCAGCACACGGTCCCCCAGCGATTCCAGCTGCACCATGCGGGCCTGCATTTCGCCCACGCGCCGCGCCATGGCATCCAGATTGGCCCGCATGAAACGGTCGCGCTCGGCAAACTCGTCCTTGGTCACCAGACGGCCCAGCGAACCCACGATGGGCCAGCCCTCGCGCGCGCCCTTGAGAAACACCCAGTGGTAGAGCGTTGCCGCCACCAGCATGAGGCACAGCGACAGCCCCAGGCCCACCAGAGTCAGGCGCGTTCCGGACAGGTGAATGGCCCGGCTGCGTGCCAGCCTGGCGTCCGTGATAATCAGATGCACTACGAATTCTCCACGCCCAAAGACGCACGCCATGAACCGCCGCCACTACGCCGTCACGCTCCAGCAGGCCAGCGAAGAGTCCCCCCTGCTTGCCAGACTGACGGCGCTGACACGCGACTCCAGCGATCGCCTCAAGGCCATTGAAATGCTGATCCCCGCCAGCTTGCGCCCGGCAGTCCAGGCGGGCCCCATCGAGGGTGATTCCTGGTGCCTGCTGGTCAAGAGCAACGCTGCAGCGGCCAAAATTCGCCAACTGCTGCCTGCTTTGCAGGCGCATTTGCGCAGCCGGGGGTGGGAGATTAACGCGATTCGCCTGAAAGTACAAACCTGACGATTTGTATCAGATTCAGGGAGTTCAAGGGAAATACAGAGAGATGGTGCCGGTTGTCGGAATCGAACTGACGACCTACCGCTTACAAGGCGGGTGCTCTACCAACTGAGCTAAACCGGCGAAGGCTGCATTTTATCGTGGAAAAAGCAGCCAAAAACTCAAAACCCACGCCTATTTGACGCGTTTGAGTGACGGCCTGGTGCCGCCCGCCGCTGGCGGAGGTGGCCGTGGTCCATCGCCGTCGGCCCCATCGTCCTTCCTGGCTTCATCGGTCAGCACGAGTTGCACCACCCGGTCTTCCGATGCCGACACCGGCGCCAGACTGGCAGCCAACGCAGGCTCCGGGGTCGCCAAAGGCCCTGCTGCCACGGAATCACCGCTGTTCGACAGCAAATCCACAGGCGGGGGAAATGCCATGCCCTGGCCGTTTTCCCGCGCATAGATGGCGATCACCCGGCCCACGGGCACCAGAATTTCCCGAGGCTTGCCACCAAAACGGGCCTTGAACTCGATGAAGTCATTGCCCAACTGCAAAGCGCTGGTGGCATCGAAGCTGATGTTCAGCACGATCTCGCCGTCTTTCACGAACTCGCGCGGTACCTGCACGGAGTCATCCACACGCACGGCCACGTAAGGCGTGAGCCCGTTGTCGGTGCACCACTCGTACAGGGCACGAATGAGATACGGGCGCGTGGAGGTGGATTCCTGTGCGTTCATGGAGCGTGGGTAAGTTCTGCAGTGGCTCGACGGGGCAGCGGCGGCTGCCCGGGATTACTTGCGCATGACCTTTTCAGACGGCGTCAGCGCCTCGATGTAGGCAGGGCGCGAGAAAATGCGCTCGGCGTACTTGAGCAATGGAGCCGCGTTCTTGGAAAGGTCGATGCCGTAGTAGTCCAGGCGCCACAGCAGCGGTGCGATCGCCACGTCCAGCATGGAGAAATTGTCGCCCAGCATGTACTTGTTCTTGAGGAACACGGGCGCCAGTTGCGTCAGGCGGTCGCGGATGTGGGCGCGGGCCTTTTCCAGGGCTTTTTCGTTGCCCTTGGTGGCGCGCGACTCAAGCGTGTTCACGTGCACGAACAACTCCTTCTCGAAGTTGAGCAGGAACAGGCGCACGCGGGCTCGATCCACCGGGTCGCCGGGCATCAGCTGCGGGTGCGGGAAGCGTTCGTCGATGTACTCGTTGATGATGTTCGACTCGTACAGGATGAGGTCGCGCTCGACCAGAATGGGGACCTGGCCGTACGGATTCATCACGCTGATGTCTTCGGGCTTGTTGTACAGGTCCACATCACGAATCTCGAAATCCATGCCCTTTTCGAACAAGACGAAACGGCAGCGGTGGGAGAAAGGACAGGTCGTACCCGAGTAAAGCACCATCATGGCGGGAGGCTCCTAAAAATCAAAAGAGTGGGACGCCAAAAGCGCCCACTCTGTAAAGAATCCAGCGGCGCCCCGAAAGGCGCGTTGTCATGGATCTACGGCTTGTTCCGCTTACTTCACATCCTTCCAGAAGGCTGCATTCAACCTCCAGGCAATCACCGTGAAGAAACCCAGGAAGATCAACACCCACACACCCACGCGTGTGCGGGTGTTCTGGGCAGGCTCGCCCATCCACTGCAGGAAGTTCACCAGGTCACCCACGGTCTGGTCATATTGCAGCGGGGTCATCGTGCCCGGCTTGACTTGCTCCCAGCCCTTGAAGATCTGGGTCTTGTGGCCATGGCTCTCATGCTCTTCGAACACGGGGCGACGGTCGCCCTGCATTTCCCACAGGGCATGGGGCATGCCCACGCTGGGGAAAGCCAGGTTGTTCCAGCCCGTGGCCTTGGT
>DAIQRN010000283.1:0-4302 GCA_036786185.1 Acidovorax sp.
GACACCCCCGAGCTGCGCGCTGCCTACAACGCCGCCCTGCCCCGCATCACCGAGTTCTGGACCCGCCTGGGCGCCGACGAGCGCCTGTACGCCAAATACAAGGCCATCGACCCCGCCACGCTGACGCCCGAGCAGCGGCAGGCGCACCGCAATGCCGTGCGCAACTTTGTCCTCTCGGGTGCCGAGCTGACCGGCGCCGCCAAGGAGCGCTTCGCCCAAATCCAGGAGCGCCAGGCCGAGCTCTCCCAGAAGTTCAGCGAGAACGCGCTGGACGCCACCGATGCCTACGCCTACTACGCCACGGCCGACGAGTTGCAGGGCATACCACCCGACGTGCAGCAGGCTGCGCTGGCGGCAGCCCAGGCCGAGGGCAAGGACGGCTACAAGCTCACGCTCAAGATGCCGTGCTACCTGCCGGTGATGCAATTCGCCACGCGCAGCGACCTGCGCGCCAAGCTGTACCGTGCCTTTGCCACCCGTGCCTCCGAGCTGGCCGAGGGTGACGCGCGCAAGTTCGACAACACGGCCCTCATCGGTGAAATTCTGGCCCTGCGCCGCGAAGAGGCTCAGTTGCTGGGCTATGCCAATTTTGGCGAAGTCTCCGTAGTGCCCAAGATGGCGCAGTCCCCCGCCGAGGTCATCCGCTTTCTGCGCGACCTGGCCCGCCGCGCCCGCCCCTATGCCGAAAAGGACGTGGCCGACCTGCGCGCCTTTGCCGCCGAGCACCTGGGCCTGACCGACCCACAGGCCTGGGATTGGCCCTACATCTCCGAAAAGCTCAAGGAGGCCCGCTACGCCTTCAGCGAGCAAGAGCTCAAACAGTACTTCACGGCACCCAAGGTGCTGGCGGGCCTGTTCAAGATCATCGAGACGCTGTTCGAGGTCTCCATCCGCCGCGACTCGGCGCCCACATGGCACCCGGCGGTCGAGTTCTACCGCATCGAGCGGGGCACCCAGCTCGTGGGCCAGTTCTACCTGGACCAGCCCGCGCGCACCGGCAAGCGCGGCGGCGCCTGGATGGACGACGTGCGCACCCGCTGGCTGCGCCCCGACACCGGCGCGCTGCAAACCCCGGTGGCGCACCTGGTCTGCAACTTCGCCGATGGCGTGGATGGCAAGCCGCCGCTGCTTACGCACGACGATGTCATCACCCTCTTCCACGAGTTCGGCCACGGCCTGCACCACATGCTGACGCAGGTGAACGAGCGCGATGTCTCGGGCATCGGCGGCGTTGAATGGGACGCGGTGGAGCTGCCCAGCCAGTTCATGGAGAACTTCTGCTGGGAATGGGACGTGCTCAAGCACATGACAGCCCATGTGGACACGGGCGCGCCGCTGCCGCACGCGCTGTTCGACAAGATGATCGCAGCCAAGAATTTCCAGAGCGGCATGGCCACGCTGCGCCAGATTGAGTTCGCGCTGTTCGACATGCTGCTGCACACCGAGCACGACCCCGCGCAGGACTTCATGCCGCTGCTGGCGCAGGTGCGCGACGAGGTTTCGGTGCTGGCCCCACCCGCCTTCAGCCGCACGCCGCAGACCTTCAGCCACATCTTTGCAGGCGGCTATGCTGCGGGCTACTACAGCTACAAGTGGGCCGAAGTGCTGAGCGCTGATGCCTACGCGGCTTTCGAGGAAACCGCGGGCAGCGATGGCCTGCCCAGCACCGAAACCGGCCGCCGCTACCGTGAAGCCATTCTGGAAGCTGGCGGCAGCCGCCCGGCCATGGAGTCCTTCAAGGCGTTCCGGGGCCGGGAGCCCAGCCTGGACGCCTTGTTGCGCCACCAGGGCATGGCCGAAGAGCAGGCCGCCTGAGCCGCGACCCCACGGCCCCCTATGAAGTGATCGAGGAGAAAAAGCCCATGCACAAGCCACTGACCGCCCCTTTGCTCGTGTCCCTGCTGATGACGCTGGCCTGCGCCAGCGCGCAGGCGCAAGGTGTTTACCGCATCGTTGGCCCTGACGGCAAGGTGACCTTCTCCGACCGCCGCCCCGCCGACGGAGCGGCCCAGCCCGCGCGCGCTGGCGCAGCGGCAGCCCCTGCCCCGGCCGCCAACGGCAACTTGCCCTATGAGCTGCGTCAGGTCGCCAGCCGCTTCCCGGTCACGCTCTACACCGGAAACGACTGCGCGCCCTGCACATCCGCGCGCAACCTGCTCACCGCGCGCGGCGTGCCATTTACCGAACGCACGGTAACGACCAACGAAGACATCGAGGCGCTGCAGCGCCTGAGCGGAAGCGCCGGCCTGCCCTTTGGCTCCATTGGCGGCCAGCAGCTCGCGGGTTTCTCGGACGCGGAATGGACGCAGTACCTGGATGCGGCAGGCTACCCCAAGCAGTCGCAATTGCCGCGCAACTACCGCCAGCCCGCGCCCACACCGCTGGTGGCCGTGAAAGAGGCGGCGCCCGCGCCAGCAGCATCCGCTCCGGACCAGACCCCGGCCACCCGCCGCCCGGCGCCGGCGCCGCGCCCCGCGCCCAGCAACCCGGCAGGGATCATTTTTTGAGGCCGCGTTGAACGGGTCTCAGTAGGTCAGTGTCTTCACGCCCTGCGCCGTCCCCAGCAGGCAGACCGTGGCCTTCTGGTGCGCAAACACCCCCACAGTCACCACGCCGGGCCACTGGTTCACGTCGGACTCGAACGCCAGCGGGTCGGCAATGGTCAGGCCCGTGACATCCAGGATGTGCTGGCCGTTGTCGGTCACCAGGGGCTTGCCGTCCTTCTGGCGCACCGTGGCCTGGCCGCCCAGGGCCGCGAAGCGGCGCGCAATGTGCGCTGCTGCCATCGGAATCACCTCCACCGGCAGGGGAAACTTGCCCAGGGCCGCCACGAGCTTGGACTCGTCAGCAATGCAAACGAAGCGGGCCGCCAGCGCGGCCACGATCTTCTCGCGCGTGAGCGCGGCGCCTCCGCCCTTGACCATGTGGCCCTGGCCGTCGATCTCGTCCGCGCCGTCGATATAGACCGACAGGGACTCCACCTCGTTGGCGTCGAACACAGGAATGCCGAGCGCCTTCAAGCGCTCGGTGCTGGCCACGGAACTGGACACGGCGCCCTTGATATCGCCCTTCCTGCTGGCCAGGGCGTCAATGAACTTGTTGACCGTGGAGCCTGTACCCACCCCCACAATGTCGCCCGGCACCACATAGTGCAGGGCAGCCTGGCCGACAAGGGCCTTGAGTTCGTCTTGGGTCAGGGGGGCAGAGGTCGTCATGAGGGAAAATCAAAGGTTATTGCGCAATTATCCCCTCCGCCCTCCATGTCCCTGATCCCCTACGCACTTACCCGACCTTTTCTCTTTGGCCTGGATGCCGAGACCGCACACGAGCTCACCATGGACATGCTGGCGCGCGGCCAGCGCACGCCGCTGCAATGGGCCTGGTGCAATACCCGGGTGGACGACCCCATTGAGCTGGCGGGCCTGACCTTCCCCAACCGCGTGGGCATGGCCGCCGGGCTGGACAAGAACGCGCGCGTGATCGACGCGCTGGGTGCCATGGGCTTTGGCTTTGTCGAAGTCGGCACCGTGACCCCCAAGGCCCAGCCCGGCAACCCCAAGCCGCGCATGTTCCGCCTGCCCGAACAGCGCGCCCTGATCAACCGCCTGGGCTTCAACAACGAGGGGCTAGACGCCTTTGTGCGCAACGTGCAGCAAGCGCGCTTTCGCGAGCAGCCCGGCAGCGGCCCGCGCATGCTGCTGGGCCTGAACATCGGCAAGAACGCCAGCACCCCCATTGAAAACGCCACCAGCGACTACCTCACCTGCCTGGACGGTGTGTATCCGCATGCCGACTACGTGACGGTCAACATCAGCTCGCCCAACACGCAAAACCTGCGTGCGCTGCAGAGCGACGAAGCCCTGGACGGCCTGCTGGGTGCCATTGCCGAGCGCCGCGAGGTGCTGGCCCGCCAGAGCGGCCAACGCAGGCCCATCTTCGTGAAGATCGCCCCGGACCTGACCGAAGAACAGGTCAGCGTGATCGCCGCCACGCTGCAGCGCCATGGCATGGATGGCGTGATCGCCACCAACACCACCATCGCCCGCGGTGCCGTCAAAGGCCTGCGCCATGCCGAGGAAACCGGTGGCCTGAGCGGCGCTCCCGTGCTGGAAGCCAGCAACCACGTGATCCGCCAGCTGCGCGCCGCGCTGGGCAGTCGCTTCCCCATCATCGGCGTGGGCGGCGTGATGAGCCCCGACGACGCGGTGAGCAAGATCCGCGCTGGCGCTGACGTGGTGCAGATCTACACCGGGCTTATCTACGAAGGCCCGGCGCTGGTGGTGAAAGCGGCCCAGGCCATCA
>DAIQRN010000284.1:0-4292 GCA_036786185.1 Acidovorax sp.
GGTAGAAGTTCTTGGGCAGCTGCTTGTAGCTCTTGAGCTCCTGACGCGCGATGTCAGTGATCACTTCTTCGCTGGTGGGCTGCACGACGAAATCGCGCCCATGGCGGTCCTGGATGCGCAGCAGCTCGGGGCCCATCTTGTCGAAGCGGCCCGTCTCCTGCCACAGCTCGGCGGGCTGCACCACGGGCATGGTCAGCTCCACGGCGCCTGCGCGGTTCATCTCTTCGCGCACGATGGATTCGACCTTGCGAATCACGCGCAGGCCCATGGGCATGTAGTTATAGATGCCAGCGCCCAGCTTCTTGATCATGCCCGCCCGCATCATGAGCTTGTGGCTGACCACTTCGGCATCGGCTGGAGCCTCTTTGAGGGTGGAAATAAAGAACTGGGAGGCTTTCATCGGAATCGGGCGGGGCTAAAGGGGCAGGCCACTTGCCGCACGCTAGGCGCCGTGCATAATGGACACAGTTTAAAAATTGGGGTTTGATTATGCTTGACCGGGACGGCTTTCGGCCGAACGTCGGCATCATCCTGCTCAACCAGAAAAACCAGGTGTTCTGGGGCAAGCGCATACGCACCCACAGCTGGCAGTTCCCGCAGGGCGGCATTGACCGGGGCGAAAGTCCCGAGCAAGCCATGTTCAGAGAACTGCATGAAGAGGTGGGATTATTGCCGAACCACGTGCGCGTGGTGGCCCGCACCCGGGATTGGTTGCGCTATGAGGTGCCTGACCGGTACATCCGCCGCGACGCGCGCGGACACTACAAGGGACAGAAACAAATCTGGTACCTGCTGCAGTTGATGGGTCACGACTGGGACCTGAATCTGCGTGCCACCAACCATCCAGAGTTCGACGCCTGGCGTTGGAACGATTACTGGGTGCCGCTCGATGTGGTGGTGGAATTCAAGCGCGGCGTCTATGAAATGGCGCTGACCGAGCTGTCCCGCTACCTGCCACGCCACGAACAACGCAACCGCTACCTGCGCAGCGGCATGCGCACGCGCGAGGCGGGCGAGAACACGGGCGCCATGTACCGCACGGGTTCGATGCTGCTCAACCCCGGCGTGGAGCTGCCGCCCGGCGCCAGCTTTGACCCCGACCCGCAAAACAGCAGGCCCGCGGAACTGGAGGCGCTGCCCGCCGCCAGCCCGGCCATCACGCCACCCCGTTAGCCAAGCGGGGGGCCCAAACAAAAAAGCCTGCAGGTTTCTGCAGGCTTTTTTGTTTGGTGGATGGGCCAAGTGGCGGCATCACCGGCCCGTAGCCAGCACCAGGTTGTCCCGGTGCACCATTTCCGCCTCTGCCACGTAGCCCAGCAGCTTCTCGAACTCGGCTGAGGGCTTGCGGCACAGCAGGCGCGCCTCGGCGGCGGCGTAGTTGGCCAGGCCACGGGCTATCTCCACGCCTGCCGCATCGCGCACGGCAATCACGTCGCCGCGCGAGAAATCGCCTTCGACGGCCGTCATGCCGATGGGCAGCAGGCTCTTGCCCTCATCACGCAGCTTGGCAGCCGCACCGGCGTCCACCACCACCGCGCCACGCAGTTGCAGGTGGTCGGCCATCCATTGCTTGCGGGCCTGCTTCTTCTGCGTCTGGGCCACCAGCAACGTGCCCAGCGGCTCGCCACCGACCAGGCGCAGCAGCACGTCGGCCTCGCGCCCCCAGGCAATCACCGTGGACGCGCCCGAGCCCGCGGCGCGCTTGGCGGCCAGGATCTTGGTGATCATGCCGCCCTTGCCGATGCTGGAGCCCGCGCCACCGGCCATGGCCTCCAGCGCCGGGTCGCCCGCCTTGGCCTCGTGCACGAATTGCGCGGCCGGGTCACGGCGTGGGTCGGCGGTGTACAGGCCTTTCTGGTCGGTGAGGATGATCAGTGCATCGGCCTCCACCAGGTTGGCCACCAGGGCGCCCAGGGTGTCGTTGTCGCCAAACTTGATTTCGTCGTTGACGACCGTGTCGTTCTCGTTGATGACAGGCACCACGCCCAGACGCAGCAGCGTGAGCAGGGTGGAGCGCGCGTTCAGGTAGCGCTCGCGGTCGGCCAGGTCGGCGTGGGTGAGCAGCACCTGCGCGCTGCCCATGCCGTGCTCGCGCAGCTTGGTTTCGTACATCTGCGCCAGGCCCATCTGGCCCACGGCGGCTGCGGCCTGCAGTTCATGGATTTCTTGCGGCCGCGTGGCCCAGCCCAGGCGCTTCATGCCTTCGGCAATGGCACCGCTGGAGACCATGATGACTTCGCGCGGTGTGCCCCCGTCGCCCCTCACCAGGGCTGCGAGCTGGCGGCTCCACTCACCGATGGCTGCTTCGTCCAGGCCACGGCCCTCGTTGGTGACAAGACTGGAGCCGACCTTGACCACGATGCGGCGCGCATCGCGCAATACGCTGGAAACCATGTTTTGAATGTTTTTGGCCTCTAGCGCTTATCCATAAAGCGCCAGCAGCTATTTAATTTATAGCAAAAATGATCGCCCCATGACTTACACGGGCGCATCGCCCGCGAAGCGTGGATCGACTTCCACGGGCTCGTTTTCCACCCGCTGCTCGGACTGCACATGCCGGAAGATGGCCTGGATCAGCGGCTCGCAACCTTCGCGTGTCAGCGCCGAGATCTCGAAGACCGGTCCCTTCCACTTGAATCGCTTGACGAAATCCTTGACACGGGCCGCGCGCTCTTCAGTGGGCACCACGTCCAGCTTGTTCAGCACCAGCCAGCGCGGCTTGTCGTAGAGCGCCGCGTCATATTTCTTGAGCTCGTTCACGATGGCCTTGGCCTGCGCCACGGGATCGACGGCGTCGTCAAAAGGCGCCAGGTCCACGATGTGCAACAGCAGGCGGGTACGCTGCAAATGGCGCAGAAACTGATGGCCCAGGCCCGCACCTTCGGAGGCACCTTCGATCAGGCCCGGAATGTCGGCCACCACAAAGCTCTGCTCCGGCCCCACGCGCACCACGCCCAGATTGGGGTGCAGCGTGGTGAAGGGATAGTCCGCAATCTTGGGCCGCGCGTTGGAGACGGCGGTGATGAAGGTCGATTTGCCGGCGTTGGGCATGCCCAGCAGGCCCACGTCGGCCAGCACCTTGAGCTCCAGCTTGAGGCTCTTCTTCTCACCCGGCCAGCCGGGGGTTTTCTGGCGGGGCGCACGGTTGATGGCGCTCTTGAAACGCAGGTTGCCAAAGCCGCCGTCGCCACCCTTTGCGATGGTGATCACATCCCCGGGGTTCAGCAGCTCATACAGCACCTCGCCCGTTTCGGCGTCGGTGATGATGGTGCCCACAGGCATCTTGAGCGTGATGTCGCTCCCCGCAGCGCCGAACATGTCGGAGCCCATGCCATGCTCGCCGCGCTTGGCCTCGTGCCGGCGCGAGTAGCGGTAATCCACAAGGGTGTTGAGGTTGGGGTCGGCAACCGCAAACACATGGCCGCCGCGCCCACCATCTCCGCCGTTCGGGCCGCCGAATTCCTTGTACTTCTCGTGCCGGAACGACACGCAGCCATTGCCGCCATCACCTGAGGCAATGTCAATAAAGGCTTCATCGACGAACTTCATGGGGTATCCAGTTTACAGAAGGCGGCCGCTCAACATGCCACGCGACCCGGTGGCGGCCTGCTGCTGTGCACAGACCCCATACAAATAACAAAGCCCCGACCTAGCGGGGCTTCGATGCGTGCCAGAGGGAAATCCTCAGGCAGGAGTCACATTGACCGTGGACTTGGACAATGCACCCTTGGTACCAAACGACACGTGGCCGTCCACCAGGGCGAACAGGGTGTGGTCCTTGCCCACGCCGACATTGTTGCCGGGGTGGAAACGCGTGCCGCGTTGACGCACGATGATCGAGCCAGCGCTGATCAGTTCACCACCGAACGCCTTGACACCCAGCATCTTTGGCTTGGAGTCGCGCCCGTTTCGCGTAGAGCCGCCGCCTTTTTTCTGTGCCATGACTCAGCTCCTTCGATTAAGCAGCAATCGCACCGATTTGCAGCTCAGTGAACTGCTGGCGATGGCCTTGGCGTTTCTGATAGTGCTTGCGACGGCGCATCTTGAAGATGTGCACTTTGTCGTGCTTGCCGTGGGCCACGACGGTGGCTTTCACGGTTGCGCCGGACACCAGGGGTGTACCAACCTTCAGTTCAGCGCCGTTGCCGACTGCCAGAACCTGGTCGATCACAATTTCCTGGCCTACGTCCGCAGCAATCTGTTCTACTTTAATTTTTTCGCCGGAAGCAACGCGATACTGCTTGCCGCCGGTTTTTATGACCGCGTACATGTTGACCTCTTGATATGAGTTC
>DAIQRN010000285.1:0-4287 GCA_036786185.1 Acidovorax sp.
CACCGCGCTGAACTTGGTGACCACGCCGGGCAGCGAGGCCGCGTCTTCCACCGGGAACTCCACAAACCCCGGCTCCAGCACATCCAGCCCCTGGGTGGTGTGCCAGTGGCGCACCACATCCGGGATGCCGTCCTGCGCGGGCACGGGCTCCACCTCCAGTGCGCCCATCAGGTCGTGGCCTGCGGCGGCCAGCAGCTCAAATTCGTCGTCGGGGCTGCAGCCGCGCTCGCGGGCGAGGCGCTCGCGGTTGTGGCCCTCGGGCAGCAGGTTCTGAAAATACACCGGCCAGCGCCCATCGGTGCGCACCAGCCGCGCATCGCGCGCCGACGCCAGAATTTGCTGCGTGGCCGCCTCGTCGGCCCCCTGAAAGCTCAGCGACAGGGTGGGGCGCTCCGGGTTGCGGATGTAACCCTCGTCAAACGACACGCGCAGGATGTCGCCGTACTGCGAGAGGTAGCCAATGGCTTCACGACGACTCGCTGGCGTTCCCGACTCGCCCGCTGCGCCATCCGCCTGTGTCGGGCGGTGCAGGTACAGGCGCAGGTAGCGGATGGCCGTGCTCATGGGGTGCGGGCAGGGTCAGCGGCGCAGGCCATCCACCACCGAGGGCGGCGCATCCACCCCCTCGGGCTGGCCCAGAAACCTGCCGCCCGACTGGATGAACGCCTCCAGGCTCGGCCGCAGCGCGCTGGGCACGGCAATGAGGTCCATGCCCAGCACCCGCGCCATCTCGGCCAGGGTGGAATAGCGCGGGTCGAGGTCGCCGCCTTCGGTGCGCTGCACGGTCATGCGGGAGAGGCCAGCGCTTTCTGCCAACTGGGCCTGGGTCATTTGTTGGGCTTTGCGTGCGGCGGCAAGTGTGGAGATAAGATCATTTGACATGATCATATTTATACGCTTTTTAGGAAAAAAGCGCATTTATATGATCAATAACCCGGCTGGCAGATCGAAATTGCCGGGGCGTCCGCTGCGCCTCCCGTGCCGCTAGCCCCGCCAGGCGGTGCCGCCTTCCGCATGCACCGCCTGCGCGCGGCCCAGCGCCTCCAGCGTTTGCAGCAGCGTGGGCAGGCCCTTCTTCCACGGGCCGCGGCCCTTGAAGCGGGCTTCAAGCGCGCTCAGACTGAGCGGCACCGGGCTGGCGGCCAGCACGGCGGCCACAGCGCGTACCTGTTCTGGCAGGGTGGCGGGCCAGGGGAGTTGCTGGGGTTTGGTTTGCTCTGGTTTTGATAGCGGTTTTTCACTACCCAGATCAGCCTCTGGCGCTTGTTCCTCTTGCGCAAGCAGCTCCTGTTTTTGAAGTGAATTTTGTGGATTTTGAAACTCGGGCCGCAGCCAGCGCACGCGGCCCTGGGCTTCTTCGGCCGCACGCTGGGTGTTGAGCTGCACCAAGTGGGCCAGGATGTCGTCGGTGCTGGCAGTGGCGGGCAGGCCGTAGGCCGCCAGCACGGCCGCGTCCAGCTCGTCGTGCAGCTCGCGCAGCACGCCCACCAGGCCCTGGGTGTGCAGGGTTTTCTCCTTGGCGGTGAGCGCGCGGCCTTCGCGCAATGCCGCCAGCACGTTGTAGAGGCCGGTGAGGGTGAGGCCGGTGTGGCCGGATTCGGGCGCCAGCACGCGCTTGCGGTGGGCGTCGATCTGCTCGGCGAGCTGGGCGATGCGCTCGCGCAGCTGCGGGGTGAGGCCGGTGTCTTCGTCGGGGAAGGGGAAGGTGTCGAAGCAAGTGGATTTGCTGTAGACCGGACGATCTTCCAGCGTGCCGCCGGTGGCTAGCGCCCAATTAATGTGCAACTGGCTGGAGAGGATGCCGAGGGAGAACGCGTCTTCGAGTGCGATAGCAATCAGTTTGTCGTCGGGCAGGATGCTGGCGTCCAGGAATTGGAAGACGCGGTGTTTGGAGACTTGCCCCGTTGCCATGTACCTGCTTAACCCTGCCAGAGACGGGCGAAACTCGCTGCGAGGTCGTGCGTGTAGCCACCAGTTATTTCGGATGCCCGGGTCCCGATTGGTATCGCGTTCTGGCTTAACTCGCTCAAGTAACCATTGATAAGTTGCTGGGTAGTGATTGCGCAAGTCTTCTGCAGTCAAACCATAGGCATCAATGATGAACATGCCGCGCGGCCTGTCTGCAAGATCTCTCCCGTTACGGTATTCACGAATGATTGGTGGCATACCAAGCGCAGCCGCTTCGTCTGCGTTGACCAAAAATCCTGGACCATGGGGAATTACGCCGCGCGACGCCATCATGGAATTTGCCCGCAGTACGCCTACGGCTGTCACATTTGCGCCAACGCTCAAATCAGCGTGGACGATCCCATTTTTTTCAACAAAGGTGACGGTGGCTTCGCCGTGCTCGCCAGGCATCTCTTGCGTTACCACCATGACGCTGCCTTCTCCTGCCTGTGACGCAAGCACTGTCATAGCAATCCGCACAGCGGCGCCATTGGTACTGTCCACCCAGGGATGGTCGGCAATCGCCATGTGCAGGTGGCTGCCCTTGTCCAGCGCTGCCTGAACCACGCGGCGGTTGAACACCATGGTGAGGCTGTTGGTGGTGATCAGCCCCATGCGCCGCGTGTGCCCCGCGGCCACTTGCGCGGCGGCGTGGTGCCACCAGAACATCACGAAGTCCGCGCTTTCGGGAATCTCGGGCCAAGCGCCGCGCAGGGCTTGCACATAGCCGTCGCCCAGCGCATCGCGCATCCGCTTGTTTCCAATAAACGGCGGGTTCCCCACAATGAAATCCGCCTGCGGCCACTGCGCCTGCCGGGCGCCCACGTAGCGCCATTGCGGCACCTGGGCGGCTTCGTCGGGCACCTGTTCGCCCGTCACAGGGTGGGTCTTGAACGTGGTGCCGTCCCAGCGGCTGAGCAGCTGGCCGGCGTCGTCGTAGGCCAGCTCTTGCGCGTCCCAGGCCAGCACGGCGTCGCGGCATTCGATGTTGCCGTAGTTGTGCACCACGGGCTCGGCCACGGCGGCGTTGCCACGGGTGCGGATGTGCCACTGCAGGTAGCCAATCCACAGCACCAGTTCGGCCAGGGCGGCGGCGCGTTCGTTCAGCTCGATGCCGCGCAGTTGCTGCAGGGTGACGGTTTCGCCTTCAAAGCCGAGCTGGTCTTGGGTGTGGCCAAGGGCTTCGAGCTGGTTGACGACCTCGCCCTCCAGGCGCTTCAGGTGTTCCAGCGTCACATACAAAAAGTTGGCGCTGCCGCAGGCCGGGTCGAGCACGCGGGTGGTGCACAGCTGGTGGTGGAATTTTTTGACCTCGGCGCGGGCCTCGGCCCGTTTGGCTTCTGCCGCTTTGCCTTGCAGCGCGGCGGCTTCGTGGGCCAGCACCAGGGCTGCGGCCTGTGCGTTGGCCCAGTCGGCGCGCAGGGGCTCGATGACGGTGGGCAGCACCAGGCGCTCGACATACGCACGCGGCGTGTAGTGGGCGCCCAGGGCGTGGCGCTCGGTGGGGTCAAGGGCGCGCTCCAGCAGGGTGCCGAAGATGGCGGGCTCCACCTCGCGCCAGTTGCACTTGGCGGCGGCGATGAGCAAATCGACCTGCTCGGGCGTGAGCAGCAGGCTGTAGCCGTCTTCACCCGCGCCTTTGAAGAGCTTGCCGTTGAAGTGCAGCACGGGCTTGGCCAGCGCGGCGCTGAATCCGCCCCGGTCCATGTCGGCCCACAGGATGCGCAGCATTTGCTGCAGCGTGGCGGGGTCGTCGCGGTGGGTTTGCAGCAGGCCCAGAAAGGCGCCCTTGGGCAGCAGTTCGACGTCTTCTGCAAACATGCTGAACAGGCAGCGGGTGAGGTAGGCTGCTACGGTTTCAGGAGCTACTGGCGCTTGACTGGTGAGCGCTGGGGCCTGATTTGGCTTGAAGTTTGCGCTGCTGCCACCGCTTTCGAGTGACTTGGCCAGCTGGGCCAGCAGCGCGGCCACGTCGCGGGTGACCTGGGCGCTGATGCGGGCGGGGTTGAGGCTGTCGGGGTCGGTCCAGATGCGGCGCAGGCGGTCTTGCACCTCGGGCCGGGCCAGGTCGGCCAGCGCGATGCGGTGGCTGCGCGGGTCGGGGTAGGGGGTGTAGGTGCCGCCGGTTTTGCTGAACTCGGCATACACCTCGATCACGGTGCCCACATCCACCACCAGCACAAAGGGCGGGCGGCCTTCTTGCGCGGGCAGGGCACGGGCATAGGCCTCGCCCTGGCTGCGGGCGCGCAGCAGGCCGTCGTCAAAACCCTTGGTGTGGCTGCCGGCCTTGAGCTTTTTGGCCTCCAGCACAAAGTGGCCGCGCCGGTAGCAGTCAATGCG
>DAIQRN010000286.1:0-4261 GCA_036786185.1 Acidovorax sp.
AGGTGGCCGTGGTCGGCGTGGCCGACCAGCTCAAGGGCCAGGTGGCCATGGCCTTCGCCGTGCCGCGTGACGCCTCGGGCCTGGTGGACGACGCCGCGCGCCTGAAGCTGGAGGGCGAGGTGATGAAGCAGGTGGACAGCCAGCTCGGCGCCGTGGCCCGCCCGGCGCGCGTGTACTTCGTCACCGTGCTGCCCAAGACGCGCAGTGGCAAGCTGCTGCGCCGCGCCCTGCAGGCCGTGGCCGAGCGGCGCGACGCGGGCGACCTGACCACCATGGAAGACCCGGCCGCGCTGCAGCAGGTCAAGGATCTGGTGGGCTGATTTGCTATTGAAGTGGTAGCTTCTGGCGCTTGATGGGAAAGCGCCAGAGGCCAAAATGACTTGAAACCGCGCCCCCGCTGCGCCGGGTTATGGGGCTGCCAGCCGCACCACCACCGGCCGGTGGTCCGAGCCCAGGTCCGGCCCCTGGCGGGCGTCCACCAGCCGCCATCCGCTGGAGGCCAGCACATGGTCCAGCGGCAGCACCGACAGCAGCCCCCAGGCATTGGGCCAGCTGGGCACGCTACCGCTGGCGCGGCGCAGTTGCCCCTCCACCGCGAACAGGCCCCGCGCCCAGGGCGTGGTGTTGAAGTCGCCCGCCATCACGGCCAGCGCGCCCGGCTGCGCCAGGTGCCGTGCTTCCTCGGCCAGCGTTTCGTCGCGGGCCCGTGCATAGGCGGCGCTCAAAGGCGGCATGGGATGCACAGCAGCCAGGCGCACCGCCTGGCCGCTCGGCAGCGTCAACCCGGCGCGCAGCCGCAGGGTGGTCAGCGCAGCGGCATCGGCAGGTGCCAGCCGCTGCACATCCGACAGCGGAAGGCGCGACAGGATCGCCAGGCCAAACGGGTCGGGCTGCGGCGCCTCCACGCGGTGCGGGTAGCGCTCTGTCAACCCTGGCACCTTCAGGGCATGCTGCGCCGCGTCGGTGAACTCCTGCAGAAACACCACATCCGGCGCATCGGCTGACTGAAGCCAAGTCACCAGGGCCGAAAAATCCGTCGTGCCCAGTGCCAGATTGGCCGTGCCCACGGTCAGCACCGCTTCTGCGTTGACAGGCTGCGCCTGCTGCGGGAGCGTGCCCGACTGCAAACCGAACGAAGCCGCCAGCACCCCCAGCGGGCCCAGCAGCCACCAGGCCCGTTGCAGCAGTAGCAGGATCGCCAGGCACACCGCGCCCAGCACCAGGTAGAGCCATTGCCAGTGGGCGGCCAGCTCCAGCACCCACTGCAGTTGCTGGGTAGCGCCCTCGGCAGGGAGCAGGCGGGCAAGCGGTGCGCTCAGGCTGCCCAATGCGCACAGCACCAACAGCCACCGGGCCCGCGTGGCCACGGCGGCCTTTAGCGCCTGCATGCGCGTTTGTTTCAGAGGGGGCATGAATTAACTATGATTTTTGTAGCTGGTAGCGCTTGATGGTAAAGCGCTAGTGCCCAATTTTTCTTCAAATTTATGCATCATCCTCCCTGCGCACCCTTGGCGAAGCGGGGGCGTCTTTCAGCCCGGCAAAGCCTCTTGCGCGTACTGCGCGGCGTACTCTGTGGATGGGGGAATGGGCTGGATGACGTCCACCAGCACACCGTCGGGCGCCTGGACGATGAAGTGGCGCTGGCCAAAGGCTTCGTTGCGCAGGGTGAGGGCGATGGGCACGCCTGCGGCTTGCAGGCGGTCATGGACCGCGTCCACGTCGGCCACTTCAAAGTTCAGCAGCAGGCCTGCCGCCACCTGGCCGCGCGATGCCGGGGGAATGGTGTCGTGCGTGCCGTCCAGCACTGCCAGCTCGACCCTCTGGTCGGTTTTGGACTGGAGGTGCACGTACCAGTCGGCCGTGAACAGGGGTTGCAGGTCGAAGTGCCGACTATAGAAGTCCGTGGTGGCGTGTACGTCGCGGGTCATGATGACTGGGTAGTAGCTGGTGGTTTGCATGGTGTAAGGCTCCTATTTAACGTACAGTTTGTACGTAGAAAAATATTAACAAACATTCTGCATGTATGCAAACTAAAGAAGCACCCCGCACCAACCGTGAGCGCACCGAGGCCACGCGCGGCGCCTTACTGGCAGCCGCCCGAAACCTGTTTGTGGAGCGCGGTTACGGCGACACGTCCACGCCCGATATTTGTGCCGCAGCCGGTATCACGCGCGGCGCGCTGTACCACCACTTCACCGACAAGCGCGATCTGTTTCGCCAGGTGCTGGTGGCCGAGGCACAGGCGGTGGCCGCGCAGATAGAGGCCGCAAGCCCCGGCAACCTGTCGCCGCGCGAGATGCTGCTGGCCGGCAGCGCCGCCTATCTGCAGGCCATGGGCATGCCCGGCCGCACCCGCCTGCTGCTGGTAGAAGGCCCCGCAGCGCTGGGCCTGGCCGAAGTGCAGGCGCTGGACGCGGCGTACGTTGCCGCCACGCTGGAGGAGGGCCTGGCCGCCGCCGGGGCGGATCTGGGGGGCGTGCCACGGGGCTGGTCCACGCGGCTGTTGTCCGCCGCCTTTGACCGCGCCGCGCTGGAGGTCGATGGCGGCGCCGATGCGGGACAGGCCCTGGCCGCCATGCACTGGCTGCTGGAACGGGTGCTGGGGCCCGCACCGACGTCATCGTAAGCAGGGCGCTGTTCTGCGCGCTATGCTTGTCCGTTTCCCCTTCGTTCTTCTTTTCACTATCTCCCCAGCCCCATGCGCCTTGCCGTTGAAAACCTCGAAGCCTCCAAGATCCGTGAAGTCGCCAACGCTGGCATGGGCCGTGCCGATGTGCTGGCCTTCTGGTTTGGAGAGAGCGATGCCGCCACGCCCGACCCGGTGCGCCGCGCCGCCATGGCCTCCATCGAGCGTGGCGAGACCTTTTATGCCCACAACCTGGGCCTGCCCGAGCTGCGCGCATCCATCGCGGCCTATGCCAGCGCGCTGCACGGCCCGGTGGATGTGGGGCGCATCGCGGTTACCTCGGGCGGCGTCAACGCCCTGATGATTGCCGTGCAGGCCCTGGTGGATGCGGGCGACGAGGTGGTGGCCGTCACGCCGGTGTGGCCCAACCTCACGGCGCAGCCCGCCGTGCTGGGCGCGCGGGTGCGCTGCGTGCCGCTGCGCGCGCGGCAGGGCGCCTGGACGCTGGATTTGCAGGCGCTGCTGGACGCCATCACGCCCGCCACGCGCCTGCTCATCGTCAACGCGCCCAACAACCCCACGGGCTGGACGCTGACGCGCGCCGAGCAGCAGGCCATCCTTGCGCATTGCCGCCGCACGGGCACCTGGATCCTGTCCGACGAGGTGTACGAGCGCCTGTACTACGAGGCCACGCCCAACGGCTGCGCGCCCAGCTTTCTGGACATTGCCGCGCCCGACGACCGGCTGATCGTGGCGCAGAGCTTTTCCAAGAGCTTTTTGATGACGGGCTGGCGCCTGGGCTGGCTGGTGCTGCCGCCCGCGCTGCTGGATGCGGTGGGCAAGCTGATCGAGTTCAACACCTCCTGCGCCAGCGTGTTCACCCAGCGCGCGGGCATGGCGGCGCTGGAGCATGCGGGCGAGATCACGCTGCCCCTGGTGGCGCACCTGCGCCACTGCCGCGACACGCTGCTGCCGCAGCTGGCCGCGCTGCCCCAGGTGGAGGTGGCCACTCCGCTGGGCGGCATGTACGCCTTCTTCCGGCTGCATGGCTTTGATGATTCGCTGGACGTGGCGCGCCGGCTGGTGGCCGAGGCCGGTTTGGGCCTGGCGCCGGGCAATGCCTTTGCATCCGAGGCGCAGGGCTGGCTGCGCTGGTGCTTTGCTTCCAAGGACGTGGC
This sequence comes from Acidovorax sp., assembly GCA_036786185.1. Lineage (GTDB taxonomy): Bacteria > Pseudomonadota > Gammaproteobacteria > Burkholderiales > Burkholderiaceae_C > Acidovorax. The sequence continues at coordinate 3,805 of DAIQRN010000286.1, forward strand.
GCGGCTGGATGCAGGGGTGCAGCGCTTGCGCGATTGGCTATCAAAATAATAGCTGCTTGCGCTTTTTGGATAAGCGCTGGAGGCCGATTTGGCTTTAAATTGGTTGCAGGTTAACTGAACCCGCCATGCGGCTGCCGCAGCCACCCGGCGGGCGGTTGCCACTGCGCTGACCAGCCGATGAAGTCGGCCAGCGGCATGGGCCGCGCAATGCAATAGCCCTGGGCCAGCGGGCAGCCCAGCTGCAGCAGCATCTGGCCTTGCTCGACGGTTTCCACGCCCTCGGCGATCACGCGGTAGCCAAAGGAGCGGGCCAGGCCGATGACACCCTGCACGATGGCCAGATCGCCGGGGTCGGCCATCATGCCGTGCACAAAGCTCTGGTCGATCTTGAGCGTGTCCATGGGCAGGCGGCGCAGGTAGGTCAGCGACGAGTAGCCGGTGCCAAAGTCGTCCAGCG
>DAIQRN010000287.1:0-4232 GCA_036786185.1 Acidovorax sp.
CCAGCGTGGCGCAGGTGCTGCCTTGCTACCAGGTGTTGCATGATCTGGAGCAGCAGCTCAACGCAGGCTGATTTTCAAGCCGAAATGGCCTCTGGGCCGCCAGGGGATTGCGGGGGCAGCTATCAGTTTGGTAGCTGCCCCTGTGTTCATTGGGGGCTGAAAAAACTCACTCCACCGGCCGGCCCTCGCCAGCTTCTTCGACCGTCTGGCCGTCGCGGATGTGGTACAGGCGCTTGAAGGTGGGGATGATCTTCTCGTCGTGCGTCACCACGATGATGGCCGTTTGCGCCTGTTTCGCCATCTGGTTGAGGATGCGGACCACCGCCAGCGCTCGCGTGCTGTCCAGCGGGGCGGTGGGTTCGTCGGCCAGGATCACCGGCGGGTGGTTGGCCAGTGCGCGGGCGATGGACACGCGCTGCTGTTCGCCGCCCGAGAGCTGCGCGGGCGCCGCCTTGGCGCGGTGCGCCACATCCAGCGCCGTGAGCAGCTCCAGGGCCCTTTGCCGGGCCTGCGCGTTGGGCACGCCCGCCAGCATGGGCAGCAGGGCCACGTTGTCGGTCACATCCAGGAACGAGATCAGGTAGGGTGCCTGGAACACGAAGCCAATGCGGTCGCGCCGCAGGGCACGCAGGTCGGGCGTGGCCCAGCCGTTGTCGTAGATCACCTCGTCGCCCAGCGTCATCCGGCCCGAGGTGGGCTCGATGATGGCGCCCAGGCACTTGAGCAGCGTGCTCTTGCCCGAGCCCGATGGCCCCACCAGCCCCACCACTTCGCCGGGCGCGACGTGCAGGTTGACGTTCCTCAGGGCTTCCACGGCCGTGTCGCCTTGGCCGTAGACCTTGCGCAGATTTTCGATGCGGATACCGCCGGTGTGGGCTGTCATGTGCGTGTCCTTGGGCGGCGTCAGCTGATGGCCTCACCGGGGTCCACCCGCAGCGCCACGCGGATGGCCAATGTGCTGGCCAGCGCGCAAATCAGCATGGTCAGGCCAAAACCTGTGGCGGCGTCCTGGTTGAGCAGCAAAACATACTTGGGAAACACCGGCGCCCACAGGGTGGCAGCGACCTTGCCCACCACAAACCCGATCACCCCCAGCCCCATGGCCTGCTGCATGATCATGGACATGATGGTGAGGTTGCGGGTGCCGATGAGCTTGAGCACAGCGATCTCGCGGATCTTGCCCAGCGTCATGGTGTAGATGATGAAGGCCACGATGGCCGCACTCACCACCGCCAGGATCACGAGGAACATGCCGATCTGGCGCGCCGAGGTGGCAATCAGCTTGTCCACCAGAATCTCCTGCATGTTGGCGCGGGTGTAGACGTTGAGGTGTTTCCAGCGGCGAATGGGCTCGGCCACCTGCTCGGGCTGCCAGCCGGGGGCCACCCGCACCAGCACGGCATTGACGTTGCGGCTGCTGGTTTGCAGGCCCTGCACGGCGTCGAGCAGGCCTGGCACGCCGGGCCGGTTGAAGGCCGGGTTGGCGGCCGTGCGTGTGCGCTCGTTGACGATGGCGTCGTTGTCTTTCAGGAACTGCGCTTCCTGCGCGTCCTTGAGGGGAATGAACACCATGGGGTCGCCGCCAGAGGAAACCATGCGCCGGGCCAGCCCCACCACCTCGTAGTCGTGGCGGCGGATGCGGATCTTGTCGCCCACGGCAAAGCCCGTCTTCACATCGGCCACAGCCTCGTAGTGGCTGCGCACCAGATGCCGCCCCGCCACCAGGTGCCCCGGCTGGCCGGGCAAACCCGCCACGCCCGGCTCGATGCCCACCACCATGGCCCGTGTTTCCTTGCCGCCCTGGGCCTGCACCTGCATCGTGAAATACGTGATGTTGGCCGCCTGGCCCACGCCGGGCATGCCCGCAACGCTGCGCACCACATCGTCCTTGAGGCTGGAAGATTCGGCGTAAGGGCCCTGGGTGTCCTTTTGCACCACCCACAGGTCTGCGCCCGAGTTGTTGAGCAGCGCCTGGGCATCGTCCACCATGCCACGAAACACGCCTGCCATGGTCAGCGTCACGCCGATGAGCAGGCCCAGTCCCAGGCCCGTGAGCACGTATTTGCCCCAGCTGTGGCGGATGTCGCGCGCGGCCAGGCTGATCATGGCTTGCCCTGGCGCACCAGTCGGTCTACCACCCGAAAACGCGCACCGGGCGACAGGGGTTTTTCGCTGTACACCACCACCGTGTCATCGGTCTGCAGGCCATCGAGCACCTGAACTTGCCCCTGCAGGCTGGAGGCGCCCAACCGCACCGGCGCAAACGCCAGCGTGCCTTGCTCCAGCCGCCACACGCCGCTGCGGCCCTGGTAGGTTTGCACACTGGCCTGGGGCACCACCAGCACCTGCTCCAGGGGGGGCAGGGTCAGCGTCACCTCGGCCATTTCTCCCATCGACAGGGTGGCGGGAATCTGGTCGAACGCGACCTGGGCGATGCGTTCCTCGGTCACGGCGTCGGCCTGCAATTCCACCCGTTGCACGCGGCCCGCGAGCGTTTGCCGGGCGTCAGAGCGCAGCACGATCTGAGCGGGCAGCCCCGTCTGCAGCCCGGCAGAGCGGCTTTGGTCCACCCGCAGCTTGACCCACAGGCTGGCCGGGTTGGCCAGGCGCAGCACGGGCTGGCCGGCCACCACGGTGCTGCCGGGCTCGGCGTCGCGGCTGATCACCACGGCCGCTGCCGGAGCGAGCAGGCGGGTGTTCTGCCGCTGGCGCTCGGCGGCCGCGCCCTCGGCCTGCAGCCGCTGTACTTCTTGCCGTGCGGCCTGCAGGTTGGCTTGTGCGCCTTGCAGCGCGGCATCCGCCGACTTCACTTCCTGCTCCCGCCCTTCCACGGCTGAAGGGCTGATGAAGTTTTGCCGGGCCAGATCGCGCTGCCGCCGCAGGTTGGCGTTGGCCAACTCGCGCCGTGCCTGGGCGTCGTCCACCTGGGCGGCTGTGGTGTTCAGGCTGCTGCGGGCCTTGGCCAGTGCCGCTTGCTGCGCCTGCACGCGCTGGTCCAGGTCCACGGGGTCCATTTCGGCCAGCAACTGCCCCGCAGCCACGGCTTGCCCCACATCGACATGCACCTTCAGCACCCGGCCGGCCTGGGTGGGGCCGAGCAGCCAGCTTTGGCGGGCCTCCACGGTGCCAATGCCGGAGACCGAGGGCGTCAGCACGCCGCGCTCCACGCGTTGCACCGTGACCTGAGTGGCCGCCAGAGGGCCCATGCGCAGCACCACGTAGACAATGCCCAGCACCACTGCAATGGTCCCAGCCCCGACCAGGGCGCGGCGTACTTTGGAGGGCGAATGGCTCATGGGGAATTCCTTGGCACTGTGGTCGGCTTGGCCCGCAGGCCTGCTTCGTAAAGGTCGTAAACCGCGTGGGCTTGCGCGGCCATGCCCGAGAGCGTGCCGCTGATCAGTGACTGCATCACCAGCCCCTGCACGGCGCCGATGAACAGCACGGTGGCTGCGGGCACATCGAGGCCAGGGGCTGGGCCATCGGGGCCGCGCAGGGGCTCCAGCAGCCCGGTGAGCAACTGCCGGTAGCGCTGCATCAGCTGCTGCACCTTGTCTTTGAGAGGGGAAGGGCGCGCGTGCTGCAGTTCCTGGAAGACCAGGCGTGGCACGCCGGGGTGCGCCTGGGCGAAGGCAACGTGCGCCACGAACACTGCGCGCAGCGCCTGCTGCGCATCGCCTTGCTCCACATGGGGTGCGGCGGCGTCCTGCAGGCGCTGCAGCAGGGCGGCCTGCACCCAGTCCAGCACTGCCAGCCAGATGGCTTCCTTGCTCTCGAAGTGCTTGAACACCCCCCCTTGGGTGATGCCAATGGCTTGTGCCAGCGCGGCCGTGGTGACTTCGGCGGGGCTGTGCTGTGCGGCCAACTGCAGCGCAGCCTGCACCAGCTCCGCCTGGCGGTCGGCGGTTCTGTGCTTGGTGCGTGGGAGCTGGGGCATGGCTTTTGGTAATTGCCCAATTACTTTATCACGGTCGGGCGACTTCTGCCATCGCACGCTCGGCCTTGCCACTTCGCTGGGGCGCTGGAAACGCGGTTGACGTATGCTCGCTGCATGCAACAAAGAACCCTTGGACCTTTCTCTGTCTCGGCCATCGGCCTGGGCTGCATGAACCTGTCTCACGCCTATGGCGCTCCGGTGTCTGCCGAGCAGGGCGAACGCGTCCTGCTGGCCGCGCTCGATGCGGGCGTGACCTTGTTCGACACGGCGGCGCTGTACGGCTTTGGCGCCAACG
>DAIQRN010000288.1:0-4211 GCA_036786185.1 Acidovorax sp.
GGCGGCGACCCCGCCGCCGTGAGCTATGACGCGGTGACCGCCGGCAAGGCCCGCCACAAGGACGTGGTGCTGGTGGACACGGCCGGGCGCCTGCCCACCCAGCTGCACCTGATGGAAGAGCTGAAGAAAATCCGCCGCGTGGTCACCAAGGCCGACGCCACCGCCCCGCACGAGGTGCTGCTGGTGATCGACGGCAACACCGGCCAGAACGCGCTGGCCCAGGTGCGCTCGTTCGACGATGCCTTGCAACTGACCGGCCTCATCGTGACCAAACTGGACGGCACGGCCAAGGGCGGCGTGCTGGCCGCCATCGCGCAGGAACGCCCCATTCCGGTGTACTTCATCGGCGTGGGCGAAAAGCTGGAAGACCTGGAAACCTTCAACGCCCGCGAGTTTGCCCAGGCGCTGCTGACCTGAACCGGGGCCGCCACGGCCCCTGGGCTCAATCAAAAATAATAGCTGCTAGCGCTTGATGGATAAGTGCCAGAGGCCAATTTGGCTCATATTTCAGATCACCAGCCCTTTTTGTCATACCGCCAAGGGAACTCCGGGTTTAGCACTCGATCACACTGAGTGCTAATATTCATGGCTTAGAGGAAAGGACTTCTGGAATGACCCTTCAGACTGGAACCGCGACGACGACTCTGGCGCCCGCCAACCCCTGGGCGCTGGTGCCGCCCCTGGGCAATCTGGACGCCTATATCTCGGCCGTCAACCGCCTGCCCCTGCTCACCCCCGACGAAGAGCAGACCTATGCCCGCCAGCTGCGCGACAGCAATGACCTGGACGCCGCCGGTCGGCTGGTGATGTCGCACCTGCGCCTGGTCGTATCGATTGCACGCCAGTACCTGGGCTACGGCCTGCCGCATGGCGACCTGATCCAGGAAGGCAACGTGGGCCTGATGAAGGCCGTCAAGCGCTTCGACCCCGACCAGGGCGTGCGCCTGGTGAGCTACGCCATGCACTGGATCAAGGCCGAGATCCACGAATACATCCTGAAGAACTGGCGCATGGTCAAGGTGGCCACCACCAAGGCGCAGCGCAAGCTGTTCTTCAACCTGCGCTCCATGAAGCAGGGCTTCAAGGCCGATGCCGCAGCCGCCGACGCGGCGACGCACCGCGACACGCTGTCGGACAACGAGATCGACGCCGTGGCGGCGCAGCTGAACGTCAAGCGCGAGGAAGTCATCGAGATGGAAACCCGCATGTCGGGCGGCGACGTGCTGCTGGACCCCGCGCCCTCCGACGACGGCGAGCAGGCCTTTGGCCCCATCGCCTACCTCTCGGACGCCGCGCACGAGCCCACGGCCATGATCGAGTCGCGCCAGCGCGACAGCCTGGCCACCGACGGCATCGCCGCCGCGCTGGACAGCCTGGACGAGCGCAGCCGCCGCATCGTGGAAGAGCGCTGGCTCAAGGTCAACGACAACGGCACGGGCGGCATGACGCTGCACGAGCTGGCCGCCGTCTATGGCGTCAGTGCCGAGCGCATTCGCCAGATAGAGGTGGCAGCCATGAAGAAGATGAAGAAGGCACTGGCCGAATACGCCTGAGCCAACGCGGCAAGGTAGTATCCTTTGCCGTTGAAATTGCCTTGTGGGGCCCCGGTTTGGGGCCCCACGCCGTTTGGGCGGTGATGATCACACCTTGAGGAGATTGATACCCATGCCACGCTCTGCCTGTCCCAGCCCGTCACGCCGTGCCTCGCTGCTCCTGGCCTTGGCGGCGGTGGTGTCCCCGTGGTGCCACGCGCAAGGCAGCGCTGCTGGGCCTGCGTGGCCGACCAAGCCACTCAGGATCATCGTCGGCTTCCCTGCGGGCACCTCTCCCGATCTGACGGCACGTGCGTTTTCTGAACCCCTGGCCAAGGCGCTGGGCCAGCCGGTCATTGTGGAAAACCGGGTGGGGGCAGGCGGCAACATCGGGGCCGACGCCGTGGCCACGGCGCGTGACGATCACACCATCGGCCTGATGATCAATGGCAACATGACCATCGCCCGGCTGATCAATCCGGCGGTGCCTTATGACCCGCTCAAGGATCTGGCCCCGCTCAGCCTGATCGGGACGTCACCCCTGATCCTGACCGCCCCGGTCTCCCAGCCGGGCGTACCCGCCAGCGCTGATGCGCGCGAGTTTTTTGCTGCGGCGCGCGCCGCTGGCGACAAGTGGAGCTATGGCACACCGGGCGTGGGCACGGTCGGTCACATCGGCACCGAACTGCTCAAGGCGCACAGCCAAATCAACCCGGTCCATGTCCCCTATCCGGGCTACCCGCAGGTTGCCACCGCCATGCTGGGCGGGCAGCTCCAGATGGCCATGCTGCCCCCGGCGCTCGCCCAAGCCCAGGTGCGCGCGGGCAAGCTGCGGGCCATTGGCGTGACTTCGACCGTGCGCAGCCCGCTGGCGCCCGACATTCCCAGCCTGACCGAGGTGGGCATCCGCGGCTTCAACCTCGAAATCTGGAACGCATTTGCCGCACCTGCCACCATGCCCCGGCCCATCCAGGCGCGGCTGGCCGCGCTGATTGGAGACATTGCCCGCAGTGACGACATGCGCAGCAAGCTGTTTCAGCAAGGCTGGCAGGTGGCCGGCACCTCACCCGAAGGCCTGGCCAAACGCATTCAGGCCGACACCCGCCTGCTGGGCGGCGTGATTGCCGCGCGCGGCATCAAGGCAGAGTGAAGGCCTGGCGCGACCAGCGCCTGCGGGCGTGATTGGTCGTGTCGCCGCGTCAACCCGCCTCGGCCAGCAGCGTCTTCACGTCGGCCGCCAGGGCCTGCGTGCCGCTGCCATAGCGGTTGTACACGCGCAAGCGGCCCGCCGTGTCATAGACGTAGCTGCCTGCGGAGTGGTCCATGGTGTAGCTGGTGGGCGTCTTGCCATCGACCTTCTTGTAATAGATCTTGAAGTCCTTGGCGACGGCGGCCAGTTGCTCGGGGCTGCCGCGCAGGGCCAGGAAGCTGGGGTCGAAGTTGGCCATGTAGGCCTTGAGCACCTCGGCGGTGTCGCGCTCGGGGTCCACCGTGATGAAAATGCCCTGCAGGCGGTCGCCGTCCTCGCCCAGCAGGCCCTTGACCTCGGCCATTTCCTGCATGGAGGTGGGACACACGTCGGGGCACTGGGTGAAGCCGAAGAACACCACCACCACCTTGCCCGCAAAGTCCGTGATGTGGCGCGCCTGGCCGTTGTGGTCGGTGAGCGGAAAGTCCCGCGCATAGTCGGCGCCGGTGATGTCCACCCCGCGAAACTCCGCCTTCTTTTCAGAACATGCAGCAAAAAGGCCTGCAGCGCTTATGGATAAAGCGCTGACAGCTATTGTTTTAAGAGCATTTCGTTTGAGCATGGCATTCACAGCACGTAGTGGTCCACCAGCAGCGCGGCAAACAGCACGCTCAGGTGGATGAGGGAAAAACGGAAGGTCTTGCGCGCCAGCGCGTCCGAGTAGTTGCGCCACAGCGCAAAGCCGTAGGCGCAAAAGCCCGCGCTCAGCACCACGGCGGCAACCAGGTAAATCCACGAGCTCATGCCATAGACGAAGGGCATGAGGCAGCCCGCGAACAGGATCAAGGTGTACAGGAACACCTGCAGCCGCGTGAACTCGTTGCCGTGGGTCACGGGCAGCATGGGCAGGCCGGACTTGCGGTAGTCCTCCACACGGTACAGGGCCAGCGCCCAGAAGTGCGGCGGCGTCCACAGGAAGATGATGAGGAACAGGATCAGCGCCTCAGGGCCCACGTCGTTCGTCATGGCGGCCCAGCCCAGCACGGGCGGCATGGCGCCCGAGGCGCCGCCGATCACGATGTTCTGCGGCGTGAGGGGCTTGAGAATCACGGTGTAGATGACGGCATAGCCCACAAAGGTGGCAAAGGTGAGCCACATGGTCAGCGGGTTGATCCAGAAGTACAGCAGGGCCGAGCCTGCCGCGCACAGCACGGCCGAGAACAGCAGCGTCTCGCGGTTGGACAGCTCGCCCTTGGCCGTGGGGCGCCAGGCGGTGCGCTTCATCTTGGCGTCGATGCCCTGCTCCACGATGCAGTTGAAGGCCGCCGCGGCGCCCGCCACCAGCCACACGCCCAGGCAGGCCAGCGCCATCTGCCCGAACTGCGCGGCCGACGGCAGGCCCGGCACGGCCAGCACCATGCCGATGAGGGCGCAAAACACGATGAGCTGCACCACGCGCGGCTTGGTCAGCGCGTAGAACTGCGCCAGGC
>DAIQRN010000289.1:0-4175 GCA_036786185.1 Acidovorax sp.
AAGGTCAGCGGCACCAGGCCGGGGCGGCGCTCGATGAGCGGCACGCCGAACTGCTGGGCCAGCCGGTAGCCAAAATCGGTGGCGCCGATCTTGGGGATGGACAGCCCGCCCGTGGCGATGACCAGCGAGCGCGCCTGTACGCTGCCGTGGGTGGTATCAATTTGATAGCTGCTGGCGCTTGATGGATCTGCGCCAGAGGCCAAAAAGACTATATTTTTGACACTGCAAGGCTGCCAGCGCGTCACGCCGCCGTCGGCGCATTCGGCCAGCAGCATGGCGATGAGGTCCTCGGCCGAGCGGTCGGCAAACAGCTGGCCCTTGTGCTTTTCGTGGTGGGGGATGCTGTGTTTTTCCACCAGCGCAATGAAGTCCTGCGGCGTGTAGCGCGACAGCGCCGAGCGGCAGAACTGCGGGTTCTGCCCTACAAAGTGCTTGTGCGGCGCGCGCGGGTCCAGGTCGCGGTTGGTGAAGTTGCAGCGCCCGCCGCCGGAGATGCGGATCTTTTCGGCCACCTTGTCGGCATGGTCGATGAGCAGCACTTTCAGGCCGCGCTGGCCCGCCTGTGCGGCGCAGAACAGGCCGGCGGCGCCAGCGCCGATGATGACGGCGTCGAAAAAAGGAAGGGACACGAAGGGCACCGAGAGGGATAAAGCGCGTGATTGTCGCCTCCCGGGTGCTCCCTCAGGCCTGGGCGGTCAGAAGGCTGCCCGCAGCGTCAGGCTCAGATTGCGCGGGTCGGCATAGTTGCCGTAGTCCAGGTTGGCCCAGTATTTTCTGTTGGTGACGTTGTTCAGGGCCACCGTCGCGCTGAGCTCTCGGCTGAATTGCCAGGACGCGCGCAGGTTGAGCAGGGCCGTGGGCGACTGCTTCACGGTCACCTTGCCGCTGGGGTGCGGGATGTTGAAGCCCTCGATGGCGCTTTGCCAGGTCAGGCTGGCGCCGACCGACAGGGGGGCCAGGGCGCCCGACAGCTGGTAGTCCGAGCCCAGCTGCAGCAGGTATTCGGGCAGGTTGGCGTAGATCAGGTCGGTGGCGGCGCGCGTGACCTTGGCGCGCGTGAGGCCCGCGCTCATGCGCCAGTGCCTGTTGACCATGCCGGAGAACTCCAGCTCAAAGCCCCGCGACTGGGTGCCATTGACGGCCACGTAGGGCAGCGAGCCGTCGGGCAGCGGCGTCGTGATGGCGCTGTCGCGCACGCCATAGTTGTCCTGCTTGGTCTGGAAGACGGCAAAGTGCGCCTGGATGCGGCGGTCGAACAGATCGGCCTTGAGGCCCGCCTCGGTGTTGCTGCCGATCACGGGCGACAGCGGGTTGCCCTGGCGGTCCTTGTAGTTCTGCGGGTTGAAGATGCGCGCGTAGCTGGCATAGGCCGCCAGCGTGGGCGTGATGTCGTACACGGCGCCCACAAAGGGCGTCAGCTTGCGGTTTTCGTCCTGCACCAGGCTTTTGCCAGCGTAGGCGCCGGTGGTGCCGTAGGTGTCGGTGTGGCGATGCCAGTCGGTCAGGCGCAGGCCCGTCAGCACCGACAGCGGATCGGCCACGCGCCAGCGGGCCGAGGCAAACAGCCCCGTCTGCTGCGTGACCTGCGTGCGCCATGCACCGGTCTTGGAATAGGTGGGGGCCGGTGCATTGCCGTCCCAGGTGTAGAGGTTGGGAATAACGTAGCTCCAGCTGCTCACCGGGGTGTAGCCGTCGGTGCGCGTGGCGATGCGTGTGGAACTCATGCCCACCACCAGGTCGTGCTGGCGTCCGCCCAGCGTGAACTTGCCCGACAGGTAGGCGTCCAGCGTGTCCTGCTTTTCGCTGCCACCGCCCACGCCGGCATACAGCGTGGTGCCCGCGCCCGTGACGGGGTTGATGAACGGGGCTGTGGCGGTGGTGGCGCCGTAGCCATAGGTGCGCAGGCTGAAGGTGTCGCCCTCGGTGTGGTTCAGGGCGGCCTTCAGGCTCCAGTCATCGCTGAGCTGGTGCTCCAGCGTGGCGTACAGCGTGCCCGAGGTGCGGTCCCAGCGCGTCCAGGGAGGCGAGAAGCTGGTGGAGACCGGCAGGTCGATGGGCGAGCCGTCGGTCGCAAAGCGCGGAATGGTGCCCCAGATGGGGGCCTTGGGGTCGTTGGACTGGCGTTGGTAGCCCAGCGAGACCACGGTGGAGGTGCCCACGTCGGCCTCGACGGCGGCGAGCAGGGCGGTTTTGTCCTCGGAGTAGCGGTCGCGGAAGCTGTCTTTCTTCTGCGGGGCCACGACCAGGCGGCTGCGGAGGCTGCCGTCGCTGTTGAGCGGCGCGTTGAGGTCCAGCTCGCCCCGGTACAGGTTCCACGAGCCCGCCGTGAGCGCGACGGAGGCGGCAAATTTGCGCTGAGGGCGCTTGCGGATCATGTTGATCGTGGCCGAGGGTACGCCCACGCCGGTCTGGATGCCATTGGCACCGCGCACGATGTCGATGCGCTCGTACAGCGCGGTGTCGAACTCCTGGTTGGTGCTGCTGCTGTAGCTGGGCAGGCCGTCGGTCTGGAAGTCGGTGATCTGAAAGCCCCGCGCGTAATACAGCGGGCGCTGCGTGTCGTAGAAACTCACCGCGATGCCGGTCACGTTGCGCAGCACCGCGTCGATGCTGGTGAGCGACTGGCGCTCGATCTGATCGCGCTGCACGGTGTTGACCGACTGCGGCGTCTCGCGCGGCGTGAGCGCCAGGCGGCTGGAGGCACTCTCGCGCGCGCCCGACACGGTGACGCTGTCCAGCGCCTTGGGCGGGGCGATGGTGTCGGCACTGGCCGCTGGCGGCTCGGTGGGCTGCTGGGCCCAGGCTGTTCCACAGACGGTGGCGGCGATGGCGGCGGCAACCGCCAGGGGGTGAAGTGCGCGGGCGGCGTGCCGGCGGTGTGCGGACATGAAAGGCTCCTGATGGAAAAGCGATGGCGGGCTGGCTTGCGGCGCTTTTCACAACGGAGCACGGCTGGCTGGGAATGGTGAAAATTTTAAATACAAATAAGAACAATTATCAATAACTAAAAATTTTCAGAAAGAAGAGCACCATTTCGTTGCCATGGGACAACAGCCAGCGCTGTGGGAGCCGGGGCGCTGGCCTGTGCCCCGGTGGCGGGCGCATCGCCCCGGACGCGGCAGGGGCTGGCACGGGCAGGGCGCGCGTAGCGCGGTAGCATGTGCCATCCACCCGCCAAGGAACGTTCCATGACTCCGATCCGCTATGCCGTCTGCGCCCTGGCGCTGGGCTTTCTGGCCCCGGCCTGGGCCGTCAATAAGTGCACGGGCGCCGATGGCAAGGTGTCGTTTCAGGACGCGCCCTGTGCAGGCCAGGGCGAAACCATCGACGTGCGGCCCGCCATGCAGGGCGCCACGCCCATTGCGCCCGCGCCTTCCACGGGCAAGGAGGGCGCCTTTGGCGCATCCTGGCAGCGCAAGCACTATCTGCAGAACCAGGGTGTGCCCGAGGCCCGCGCGGCGGTAGAGCGCAATCAGCGCGAGTGCACGGCGCAGCCGACCGAGGCCGTGGCCCACGCGGGGCCGCTCAAGCGCGGCAATCTGCCGTCGGGCAATCAGTTTGCGCAAGAATTGGCCGCTGCAGACGCCAAGCACAAGGCCGCCTGCGAGGCTCGCACCCAGGAGCTGCGCGATCGGCTCAAGGCGCTGCAGGACGAGCTGAGCAGCCTGTAAGCGCCCGCCGCGGGTTCATCCGGGGGTCACTGCCGGTAAGAGCCCCCGTCGCCCACCACAGCGATATCCACGTAGCTCGATCCATTGCGGTTTTGCGGGCTGAACTGGTAGCTGAAACCGCCGATGTCCAGCCGACTCAGCCCTTCCATGGCCTGCGTCAGGCTGGCGCGTGTAACGCCCGGGCCTGCGGCCTTGAGGCCCTCGATCAGCACGCGTGCATCCATGTACCCCACGAAGCGGTCGTAGTCCGCAGGCTTGTTGTGGCGCTTCATGGACGCCTGGAAGTCGCGCGTGAGCGCCAGCGTGGGCTTGTTGGGCGGTGGGGTGGTACGCGCAACGGCCAGGCCGCGCGCGTCGTTGCCCAGGGCCTTGAGCACGGCGGAGCCTGCGCCCAGCGACAGCGTGTACACCGGCACGCCACCGCCAAACTGCGCCTTGTGGGCGCGCACGTAGGTCACCACGGGCGGGCCTGCGGCAATCATCAGCACCGCCTGGGGCTTGAAT
>DAIQRN010000012.1:0-15875 GCA_036786185.1 Acidovorax sp.
GGATCAGCAGGATGGCGAACCAGAAGTTGGGGATGGCAATGCCGATCTGCGCCAGGCCCATCACGCCCACGTCACCCAGCTTGTTATGGCGCGATGCCGCATACACGCCGGCCGCCAGCGCCAGCACCGTGGTCAGCACCATCGCCATGAGAGCGAGGGGCACGGTGAGGGCCAGGCGCTCCAGCACCAGCTCCAGCACGGGTGAGCTGTAGGCGTAGCTCTCGCCCATGTCGCCCACCACCAGCCCGCTGACCCACTGCCAATAACGCACGGCGGCGGGCTGGTCCAGCCCCAGCTTGCTGGCCAGGGCGGCCACGGCTTCCGGCGCCGCGTCGGGGCCCATCAGAATCTGCGCTGCGTTGCCCGGCAGGATCTCCAGCACCATGAACACCACCACGGAAGCGCCCATCAGCGTGGCCAGGAGCGTGATGAACCGTTTGAGAAAAAACAGACCCATGGAGCAGAGTGGGAGAGGATGGGGGGCGCGTCGGAATTAATGTGCATACACAGCATAACGGCAAAAACACCCCCTTCAGCGATGGTGTGTTGCCGTGAGGTCAGTGGGGCACATTCCACCGCGCGGGATAATACGCAGCATGAACCGCCGCGCACACCCTCTTGACCTGGCCCCAGGCACCGTGATCCGGGAGGCCCTATGGCACTGATGATCACCGATGAGTGCATCAACTGCGACGTGTGTGAACCCGAATGCCCCAACCAGGCCATCTACCTCGGGCAGGAGACTTACGAGATCAACCCCGACAAGTGCACGGAATGCGTGGGGCACTTCGACGAGCCCCAGTGCGTGCAGGTCTGCCCCGTGGCATGCATCCCTGTGAATCCGCAGCATGTCGAGAACCGCGAAACCCTGTGGCAGAAGTTTCAGCGCCTGCAGGCGGCCACCTCGTTGTAGGGTTGCAAGCGAAAATGGGCTCCAGCGCTTGACTGGCAAGCGCTGACAGCTATTATTTTGATAGCTATTGATGGCCCCCCGGTGGGGTTCTTACCGTTTACTGAATGGAATCCGGCAGGTAGTTGGACCTGCGCAGGTGCCGGTTCAGCCACGACGAGCGCACGAACACCAGGGGCAGACCCAGCAAGGCGAACACGGCGCCGGCATAGATGCCGGTGCGCTTGCATTCGTCGGAAGTGGTGAGCTCCTGCTGGCAGCGCATGGCGATGTCGGGGCGCTCCAGCGCTTGCCAGGTCCATGCCATGAGCAGCAGGCCGAACAGGACGGCCATCCATCCGAAGGTGCGAATGGCCCGGCGGGCGCGGCGGAGTTCATGGTCGTTCATGGGCGGCGGGTGGTGGTGTGCGGCGGTTCAGTCTTCCACCGGGCGCGGGGGCTTGGGCCGGGGCGGCTTGGTCGTGTGGATGAGCAAGGTGGCCTTGTCCATGTCACCCGCCAGCAGGGCCGGGCAGGCCTTCAGCGAATGGGCGATGCTGTCCTCGATCAGTGTGCGCTGGTCAGGAGAAGGCTTCTTGAGCACCCAGTTGGCCACTTCACTTTTGACACCCGGATGGCCGATGCCAATCCGAAGGCGCCAGTAGTCGGGCGAGCCCAGTTGCCCGTGGATGTCCCGCAGTCCGTTGTGGCCCGCATGGCTGCCGCCGCGCTTGAGCTTGACCTGGCCGGGTGGAATGTCGAGTTCGTCGTGCACCACCAGAATTTCTTCGGGCAGGATCTTGAAGAAGCGCGCCAGCGAGGCAACGGACTTGCCCGACAGGTTCATGAACGTCTGGGGCTGCAGCAGCCAGACGCTCTGACCGTGCACCGTGGTGCGCGCCACCAGCCCGTGGTAGCTGCGATCGGGCACCAGGGTGGTCTTGAGTTCGCGGGCGAGGGCGTCAATCCACCAGAAACCGGCGTTATGGCGCGTGGCCTCGTAGTCCGGCCCGGGGTTTCCAAGGCCTACAAACAGCTTGATCATCTGCGCAATTATCCAGCAGCTACCAATGAAAACGGCCCGCGCAAGGCGGGCCGTTGGGAGACGAAAAAGAGAGCCTGCGCTTACTTCTTCTTGCCCTTGCCCTTGGCGTCGGCTGCGGGGGCTGCGTCAGCGGCAGGGGCCTCGACCACCACGGCGGGTACCACCACGGACACCAGCACGGGGTTGGCGCGGGTCTGGCCGCCACGCAGAACGGGCGTCACGCCCTTGGGCAACTTGATGTCCTTCAGGTGCAGCGACACGCCCTTTTCCAGCTTGGACAGGTCCACGGCGATGAATTCGGGCAGGTCCGAAGGCAGGCAGGTCACGTCGAGTTCGTTCACGACGGGGTTGACCATGCACTTGTCCACCTTCACGGCGGGCGATTCTTCCGCTCCGCTGTAGTGCAGCGGCACCTTCATGTGCACGCGGGTCTTCTCATCGACGCGCTGGAAGTCGATGTGCAGCACGAGCTGCTTGAAGGGGTGGTATTGCACATCGCGCAGCACGACCTTGCTAGTCTTGCCGGCCACTTCCATGTCCAGCACGCTGGAGTGGAAGGATTCCTTCTTGAGGGCATGCCACAGTGCGTTGTGGTCGATCTCGATCAGTTGGGGCTCGGCGGCACCGCCATAGACGATGCCGGGAGTCTTGCCCGAAATACGCAGACGGCGGCTCGCACCCGTACCCTGCTTGGCGCGCTCAAAAGCGACGAAGTTCATAACTAGCTCCTGAAAAGGGATGACCGCGACCAGTCATTCCCTGTTGTGAAAAGGCGCGCAGTCCGAAAGGGCCGCACGCCACGGTCGTCCTCGGTCAGAACAGGTTGTCCTGGTCCGAGAACAGGCTCATCACCGACTCACCCTTGGCAATGCGCTGGATCGTCTCGGCGATCAGCGGGGCCACGGAGAGTTGGCGAATCTTGGTGCATCCCCGGGCGTTGTCGCTCAAGGGGATGGTGTTGGTCACCACCACTTCGTCGAGGGCCGTGCCCTGGGCGATGCGTTCAATGGCGGGACCCGAGAAAATGGGGTGCGTGCAATAGGCATACACCTTCTTGGCGCCGCGCTCCTTGAGCACTTCGGCGGCTTTGACCAGCGTGCCGGCGGTATCAATCATGTCGTCCATGATCACGCAGTTGCGGCCTTCGATTTCACCGATCACGTGCATGACTTCGGACACGTTGGCCTTGGGGCGGCGCTTGTCGATGATGGCCAGGTCGCAGCCCAGCTGCTTGGCCAGGGCGCGGGCGCGCACCACGCCACCCACGTCGGGCGAGACCACGATCAGATCCTCATAGTTCTTCTGGCGCAGGTCGCCCAGCAGAACGGGGGAGGCATAGATGTTGTCCACGGGGATGTCGAAGAAGCCCTGGATCTGGTCGGCGTGCAGGTCCATGGTCAGCACGCGGGCCACGCCCACGGCCTGCAGCATGTTGGCCACCACCTTGGCGGTGATGGGCACACGCGTGGAACGGGGGCGGCGGTCCTGGCGGGCGTAGCCAAAGTAAGGGATCACGGCGCTGATGCGCTCGGCCGATGCGCGCTTGAGCGCATCCACCATGATCAGCAGCTCCATGAGGTTTTCGTTGGTGGGCGCGCAGGTGGACTGCACCACGAAAACGTCACGTGCGCGCACGTTTTGCTTGATTTCGACGGTGACTTCACCGTCCGAGAAGCGGCCCACGTCGGCCGCGCCAAGCTGGGTTCCAAGGTGCTTGGCGATTTCAGCTGCCATGCCAGGATTGGCATTGCCGGTGAAAACCATGAAGTCGGGGTGGTTGGCTTGCATGAAAGTCCCAGCAGTCTGAAAAAAACCGTACGCGAGAAGATATTTGGCAGGGGAGAAAGGATTCGAACCTTTGCATGCCGGAATCAAAATCCGGTGCCTTAACCAGCTTGGCGACTCCCCTACACAGGTCAATTGCCAAAGGCAACCAACCTCAATTCTCGTCTGATGCCCAACCCGCGAGAGGGTGAGCCATCAGATTGTCACATGCTCTGACCTGCCAGCCCTTTGGGGCATCGCTCAGATCCACTGCCTGCGACATTGGTGCAAACACCGCACTGCCTGAGCCTGTCATTCGGCCTTGCAATCCACGTGAGCCGAGCCAATCAAGGGCCTGGGTGACGTCGGGACAAAGTGCCTGAGCAACGGGCTGCAAGTCATTTCGACCGAAGTCAAAGTGTGCTGCAGCAAAGCCTAAGATTGTAGCACTATCTGAATCACGCTTCAAACTCGGCGACGAAAAAATTAATTTTGTCTCCAAGCCTGCTGCAGGTTTCACGACCGCGAAGCGTGCGTGCGGCAACTGGTGCTCAATCTCAAGCGGCGTGATTGTCTCACCAATGCCCTCCACCCAAGCGTTCTGGCCGCGTAAAAAAAATGGAATGTCGGCACCCAGCGTCAAACCAATCTTCTCGAGCACGGATCGGGGCAGGTGCAGGCCCCATAAGTGGTTCAAGGCCAGCAGGGTGGTTGCCGCATCCGAAGACCCACCGCCCATGCCCGCCTGCGCAGGAATGCGCTTGTGCACGCCGATATGAGCGCCTTGGGTGCAGCCTGTGGCTGCTTGCAGCGCCCGGGCAGCGCGCAGTGTCAGGTCCACGCCGGGCAGGGCAGGCCCCAGGTCTTCGCGCGTGATGTCCTGGGTGGCGCTGCGGCATTCAAAGTGGAGCGTATCGCACCAGTCGATGAGCATGAAGACCGATTGCAGCAGGTGGTAGCCATCGTCGCGCCGCCCGGTGATGTGCAAGAAGAGATTGAGCTTGGCCGGGGCCGGCACGTCATAAAGTGCTTGCATGGAGGGATTTCAGCGGGGCGCGAGAGAGGTATTGGGCTAGCGGGTCAACGCAATGCGCAGGGTGGCCTGTGGCATCGGGTCGTTCCGGTGCGCTACCAGGCGCCCTTCAGCGATGCGGGACAGGTCGGCCCGCCAACCAGGGGTGGTGGTCTGCGTACCCTGGAGCCAGCTGAACAAGGCAGCCACCGGGATGCGCGTGCCGGTGACTTCTTGCAGCAGTCCTTCGAGCGAGTCTGAGCTGCGGGTTTCCTGTGCGCTGGTTAACTGGGCATGGCCGTCTTTCCAATCGAGCTGCGCCAACCGGTTGCCCAGCGGGCTCAGTAGCGCCAGGGCGCCAGCCTGGGCATTGCCCTGCAATTCGAACAAAGCGGAGAAGGACTGTGCATCCTGGCCTTCGATCTGCAGAGCCAGTCTTCCGCTCCAGGCATCTTCTCCTGCACTGGGCTTGGGCGGCTGCGCGCAGCCCGCAAGCCACAGTGCGCAGGTGGCCAGCACGAGGTGCCACCATATGACGGAGCGCCGACCTGGCCTCAAAGCGCTACCCCGAGGCGTGTCAAGGTTTCCTTGAGGGTGTCGTTGTCTGGGTTGGTGCGCTGGCTTTCTTTCCAGATCTTCAGCGCGGCCTCCCTGTCGCCCAGGCTCCAGAGCACTTCTCCCAGGTGCGCTCCAATTTCAACATCGGGGCGCGCTTGGTAGGCGGCTTCGAGGTGCTGGCGGGCCTGCGCCTTGTTACCCATACGGAACTCCACCCAACCCAGGCTGTCCGTGATGAAGGGGTCGGTGGGGGCGAATTCCAGCGCTTTCAGGATGAGTTGCTTGGCCTCGTCCAGACGCAGGCCCCGTTCTGCCAGGGAGTAGCCCAGCGCGTTATAGGCGTGGTAATGCTCGGGCTTTTGTGCGATGACCTGGCGCAGCAACTGTTCCATGAGTTGGGGCTGCCCCGTCTTCTCGGCGAGCATGGCCTGGTCGTAGATCAGATCGGCGTCATCGGGCGCCAGGGCTACGAGCTCGACCTGAACCTTGTACGCTTCCTGGAAGAGGCGTTGTTCGCGCAGCAACTGCACTTCTGCCTGCAGCTTCATGCGCTTGTCATCCTCCGAGGTGCCAGGCAGATTGCGCAGCAGCGCACGTGCCTGTTCTATCTTGCCTTGGCGCGCCAGTAGCGAGGCGCGGCGGTTTTGTGCACTGAAGACTTCGTCCACGTTCTCTATGCGTTGGAGCCAGGCCTCGGCGCCTGCGAAGTCCTGTTTCTTTTCTGCTATCTGCGCCTGGAGGAGGTAAACCTGTGTCATCCCCCGCTGGCGAATCTCAGCATCCTGCGATGTGGATACCAGCTCCGTGAAGTGCTTCAGATCGTTCTCGGCTTCTGGCAGGCGGTTGTCTTGAAGGTGCAAGGTGGCAAGCACCAGCCAGGCCTCGATCAGGTCGGGTTTTTCCTTGGTGACGGCGCCCAGTTGGCGGGCGGCATCCGGGTAGCGCTGCAAACCCAGTAACACGCGCGCGTAGGCCATGCGAAGTTCAGGCACCGGTTGCTTGCGCAGCGCCTGGATCACCAGCGGCTCGGCATCCCGCATGTCTTCGGTCATGAGTTCCAGTGCCAGCTGGGCGGCGCTTTCGCTCGCATCGTCCAAAGTCTGCGCTTTGCGCGCTGCGTCCAGGGCGCCGATCTTGTCTCCAGCGGCAAGACGCAACCGGCCGACGGACACCCAAGCCAAGGGGCCAGTGGCAGGGTGTGCCAGCTCGTCAACCAATGCGGCTTCTACGACCTTGGCGGCCAAGGCCTTGTCGCTGGCCCGCCCATACATTTGAGGCAGGGCGGTCAGCAGGGTGGCTTTGGCACGGGCGGGCGATTGGGCGAGTTCCTGGCGCAGTAGGTCGGGCGTTTCGCCAATGCGATTGAGTGCCACCAGAATCTGAAGCACATAGCGGTTGGCTTCGCGGGATTGCGGCAAGGCCTCTTTCCATGCCTTTGCGGCTGCCAGTGCATATTCGCCAGAGCGGGATTGCAGCGCAATATCCGCCGCCCGTTGGTACAGCTGCCCATCGGCGCTGCGGCGTGCGGCCTCCAGCATGAAGGCGTAGCCGGCGCCAGGGTCACCCGTACGGGCGCTGACTTCGCCCAGGAAAATCTCGTAGAACAGCTCTGCGTCGAGCGCCGGGTTCGATTCGACGGGGGGTACCGCGGGCGCGGTGTTGGTGTCTGCGCTGGGCGATTGCGCCCAGGCTGAGCAAGCGACTACCGCGATCAAGGTAGTCAAGGCAGGGGTCCGAAAGCTGTGAAAGAGCGCCATCAGGCCATAATAATCCATGCCTGTTCACCCATCGCCGGGGCCTCTGTATGCCTGAGTTGCCCGAAGTGGAAGTTACTCGCCGCAGTTTGATGCAAGCCATTGCAGGGGCGAATATTGAGGCCGTCGCCCTTGGAAAGCCATTGCGCTGGCCTTTGGGGTGTGACCCCCGGGTTTTGGTAGGGCAAAAGGTGCTGGGATTGCGCAGGCGTGGCAAGTATTTGCTGGCGGATACCAGCGAAGGCATGTTGCTCATGCACCTGGGTATGTCCGGGAGTCTGCGCTTCAGCCATGGGCTGCTGCCGATGGGGCCACATGATCACTTTGACATGGTGACCAGCCAGGGAACGCTGCGGTTGCACGACCCCCGCCGATTTGGCGCGGTGATCTATACCCAAGGGGAGCAAGACCCGGTAGCGATCAAGCTGCTGAGCGCTCTGGGCATGGAGCCCTTGTCGGAGTCGTTCTCGTTGGCCGTATTCCAGGCCGGGCTAAAAAAAAGCCGGATGCCCATCAAGCAATTGCTGCTGGCGGGGCGGCTGGTGGTGGGGGTTGGAAACATCTATGCCTCCGAGGTGCTCTTTCTGGCAGGTATTCGCCCTACCGCACCTGCATCGCGTATCGGCCCCTTGCGTGTGCGTAAGCTGCACGCTGCCATCGTGACTGTGCTGGCGCGGGCGGTGGAAATGGGGGGGAGCACGCTGCGTGATTTTTCCAATGCCGATGGGATGGCCGGGCACTTCCAGACGCAGGCCAACGTCTATGGGCGAGGGGGCGAGCCGTGTCATGTGTGTGGCACCCTGGTCCAGTTGCTACGCCAAGGGCAGCGTAGTACTTACTTCTGTCCGCAGTGCCAGCGTCCTTGAAGGTGCGAACTCAGCGCCATGTGGCTACCGCTGGGCGGTCAATGCTATATTTTGTCCATGTCTATCTCATAGACCCTAACTAGATAGCCGGGAGCAAAGTGGGACCTTCATTCAACGAACAGTTCGACCAGCATGGCGTTTGGAGACGTGAATTTGCCCAGCAACTCAAGCGGCTGGGCGATTGGATGTCCTCGCATGACCTCATGGATTCGGCAGTGCAGGAGCGCCTGCAGCGGTTGGAGGGGCAGGTTCGCAGTGACAAGGTCATGGTGGCGTTTGTCGCGGAATTTTCGCGCGGCAAATCTGAACTGATCAATGCCATCTTCTTTGCCGACTATGGGCGGCGCATCATGCCAGCGAGCGCAGGGCGTACCACCATGTGTCCTACGGAGCTGGGCTATGACGCCGATTTGGCTCCCTGCTTGCGACTTTTGCCCATAGAGACCCGGCTGCAGATGCAAAGTCTTGCAGAGTGGCGCGTCAAGCCGGATCGCTGGCAGGAAATCCCGTTGGATGTCGGGAATGCCGATCAGATTGCGAAGACGCTGGAGAAGGTGACCGAGGTACGCAAGGTCAGCTTGGACAATGCCCGAGCCCTGGGGTTCTGGCATGACGATCTTGTGGATGAGAACCCCGTACCCGACGCGCAGGGCATGGTGGAAGTGCCCATGTGGCGCCACGCCATCATCAATATCCCCCATCCATTGCTTCGGCAGGGCTTGGTCATTCTGGATACGCCAGGATTGAATGCGGTGGGCGCTGAGCCGGAGCTGACCGTCAACCTGATCCCGCAGGCCCATGCCGTAGTGTTCATTCTGAGTGCCGACACTGGCGTGACGCGCTCCGATTTGTCGATATGGCGGGAGCATCTGGCCATTTCGGCAGACAGCACGGACGCGCGCCTTGTGGTGTTGAACAAGATCGACACCCTGTGGGATACCCTGAACTCTGCAGAACAGGTCCAGGCCCAGATGGAGCGGCAGTGCCTTACCTCATCGGAAATGCTGGGCGTGCCGCTGGACAGGGTGGTCCCTGTCTCCGCACAGAAGGGGCTTGTCGCCAAGGTCACTGCCGACGATGTATTGCTCGAATCCAGTGGGCTCCCTGCACTGGAACAGGTGCTTGCCAAGGGCATCATGGGGCGTCGGCAGTCCATTTTGCGTGCCACTGTGGCCAATGGGATCGCCAATCTTCGCACCGAAACATCCCGGGTCATCAATATCCGGCGACGAGATCTGGATGATCAGATGGCCGAATTGCGCAGCCTGCGCGGCAAGAATGCGTCGGTGATTGAATCCATGCGCCACCGCATCGAGCAGGAGCAGCGCGAGTTCGATCTCAGCACGGCCAAGATCCAGGCGGTGCGGGCCGTGCACTTAAAGCTTCTGCGAGAAGTCTTCCATCAATTGGGTGCCAAATCTCTCAAGGTGGAGCTTGCAGAGTTGGCGCAGACGTTGCAGCAAAAAGGTCTCAAGCTGGGCGTCAGGAAAGTCTACGCGCAGACTTTTGACAAGCTCCGCGGTACCTTGGACAAGGCGCAGGCCTCTGGAACGGAAATCCAGGCCATGCTGGGAGGCACGTTCCGGCAGTTGAATGCCGAATTTGGTTTCTCACTTCAGGTTCCGCCGCCACCCCAGCTTGAACATTTCACGCACGACTTACACCAGATCGAGCAGAGCCATCTGCAGTATCTGGGCATGGGAAATGCCTTGAAACTGGCACAACCAGAGTTTTCTGAACGCTTGGCCCGAGCGTTGGCGATGCGTTTGCGCACAGTTTATGAATCTGCAGCCAATGATTTGGAGCTGTGGAGCAAGTCCGCGACAGCGCAGCTGGATGCGCAGCTGCGGGAGCGCCGGCGTAGCTTTGCTCGCCGTATCGAAGCAGTGGATCGCATCCAGCAAGCCGCCAGTGGCTTGGTTGAGCGCATTGCCGAAATTGAGGAGGGTGAGGAAGAATTGCTTCAATTAGAAAGAAAGCTCCACGAGCTGACCTCTAATTTGGTTGCCCCGCCCAATGCGAACGAATCTGCCAAAGACCAATTGCTTGTATCCGCATGAAGGACGGCGTAGGAGCGCACGTTGCTGAACGTGTGGTCGCTTGGCAAGCGACCCATGGTCGCAATCAATTGCCTTGGCAGCAGACCCGAGATCCGTATCGAGTGTGGCTGTCGGAGATCATGCTCCAGCAAACCCAGGTCAGTACCGTGCTGGATTACTATGGTAGATTCCTGGCACGCTTTCCTGATGTGACCGCTTTGGCGACGGCGTCTCAGGATGAAGTAATGGGCTTGTGGAGTGGGCTGGGGTACTACACCCGGGCACGCAATCTGCACCGCTGTGCGCAGCAAGTCGTTTCCGAGCATGGTGGCGAATTCCCTCGCACGGCGGAAGCCTTGGCCATCTTGCCGGGTATCGGACGATCTACGGCAGGAGCTATCGCGGCTTTCTGCTTCTCTGAGCGCGTGCCCATCCTGGATGCCAATGTACGGAGGGTGCTTACGCGCCTGTTGGGCTTTGACTCAGATTTGGCATCGGCCAAGAATGAGCGCACGCTTTGGGAACACGCGCAGGCGCTGCTTCCGCACGAAAACCTGGGCAGCGCCATGCCGCGGTACACGCAGGGTTTGATGGACCTGGGGGCCACCATCTGCGTGCCTCGGGGGCCTTTGTGTGCACAGTGCCCACTGGGGCAAAGCTGTGTGGCGTTCAAGGAAGGTAATCCTGAGCGCTATCCCGTCAAGACGCGCAAGCTGTCGCGTCGGTCCGAATCCTGGCGATTGCTGGTCCTGCAAGATCCTAAAGGCCAGATATGGTTGCAAAGACGCCCAGACTTCGGTATTTGGGCTGGAATGCACTGCGTGCCTGTCTTTGAGAATCACGCGGCCTTAGATCGTTGTGTAGAAGCGCTTGGTACTGTGCCTGATGTCGCCGTGCGCGAGCTACCACCGTTCGTGCATGTGCTGACACACCGGGATCTGCACCTGCATCCGGTTTGGGTCACGGGAACGTTTTCTGCAAAGCCTATGCAAGAGGGTGAATGGCTGGCCGGTGATCAGTGGCGTGCTGTAGGGCTTCCTGCGCCCATTCGCAAGCTGCTCGATACGGCACAGGGATCACTGTGGTGATTGCTGCGCACAAGATCGACGCTCAGCGTCCATCCAGTTCGCGGTGTCTACGCAGCGCCGTCCACCGGGCTCCAAACGCTTCAGCAAGCCGTTCCACAAGATAGACGGACCGGTGTTGCCCCCCCGTGCAGCCAATGGCGACGGTGACATAGCTGCGATGGTTTCGGTCTAGGAGTTCCAGCCAGTGCGCGAGAAACTGCTCGATATGCGTTTGCATTAGCGATGCTTCGAACTGTTGCTGCAAAAAGCGTGCAACGGGTTCATCAAGACCCGTTAAATCGCGCAATGACGGTTCATAGTGGGGGTTGGGCAGCATGCGCACGTCGAACACGTAGTCCGCATCCATGGGAATCCCGCGTTTGAAAGCAAATGACTGGAACACCAGAGTCAGCTGCCCCTGTGCCGTGGCCATCAGTCCCTTGACGTAACTCTGCAGTTGCGAAGATTGGATGGCGCTGGTGTCAATGACATGGGATTGCTCTCGCAGATCGGCGAGAAGCTCGCGTTCTACTTGAATGGTTTGCACCAGCGCCTTGCGTCCTTGCTGCAAATCCGCGTGCGACAGGGGGTGGCGTCGCCTAGTTTCCGAGAAGCGACGCACGAGAGTATCGATCGTGGCGTCCAGAAAGATTGAGTGCACGGCTACGCCCTGTTCGCGCAATCGGTTCAATTCTTGGGGCACCTGGTGCAACGACGTAGCGCTACGCACATCCATGGCGATGGCAAGGCGGCTACCGTGGTGGCGGTGCTCTAGTGCTACGAAGGCGGGAAGCAGTTCTGGCGGCAGATTGTCAACACAGTAGTAGCCTGCATCTTCAAGTGCGTGCAATGCCACAGACTTCCCGGAGCCAGACATGCCGGTAATCAGAACGATATCCAGCGTCATCAGTTGGTCCTTTCGAGGGGTGCTGCGTGCGCAGCCAAGCTCAGCATCTCGCGTGCATGCGCCATCGAGGCTTCCGTCGAGCGCTCTCCGCCCAGCATGCGTGCAATCTCTGAGATTCTGTCCAATCCTTGCACCTGGGTCACCGAACTGGTGGTGCCGACAGGGCCTGTGCGTTTGGAGACTTTGAGGTGGTGGTGGGCGCAGGCGGCCACTTGGGGCAGGTGGGTGACGGCGAGGACCTGACGATCGTTGCCCAACTGCTGCATAAGCCGCCCTACCGTTTCCGCCACTGCCCCACCGACACCAGAGTCCACTTCATCAAAGATAAGTGTGGGCGCCAGTCCCAGCTCGCTGGTGGTGACTGCAATTGCCAGGGAGATGCGGGATAGCTCACCACCCGAGGCTACCTTGCCAATGGGCTTGGGCGTCATGCCGGGGTGGCCCGCCACAAGAAAGGCCACATCATCCGTACCGTGAGAGGAAGGCTCTGATGACTTGACCACGGACACTTCAAACCGTCCTCCTTCCATGCCCAGGCCCTGCATGGCTTGGGTGATAGCTTTGGAGAGCTTGGGGGCTGCCTTGGCGCGTCCCAGCGACAGTGCGCGTGCTGATGCCTGGAAGGCTGTTGCGCTGATGGCTTCTGATGCTTCCAGACGGGTCAAGTCTGTGGCTGCATCCAGTTTGTGCATTTCGCTCTGCCAACTCTGCAACAAGGTCGGGAGTTCCGCAGGCGCGCGTTTGTAGCGACGGGCCAGACTCATCCACAGCGACATGCGTGCATCGAGTTCTGCCAGCCGTTGTGGGTCGATATCAGCATTTCGCAGATAGATTTGCAACGAGTGAGCAACATCGCTGGTCTGGGCCAAACTCGAAGAAAGGATATCGGCGAGGTTGGAAAATTCTGGCTCGATGTGTTCCTGGCCCTGCAAAAGCGCATGTGCCCGGGTAAGGCTTGCCATAACACCCGCCTCTTCGTCCTGCAGCACATGCAGAGCACCTTCGGCGCCATCGATCAAAGCCTGTGCATGAGAAAGACGCTTGTGCTGAATATCCAGTTCTTCCCACTCACCATCGGCGGGAGACAGTTTGCTCAACTCGCTGATTTGCCACTGCAGACGCTCGCGTTCCTGTTGCAGGTTCACTTGCGCCTGTCGCGCTTGCTGAAGCGTTTTTTGGTCTGAACGCCATTGCGCCCATCGCATGGACGTGTCGCTGCTGTTCAAGCCTGCAAAAGCATCCAGCAAGCCACGAACTGAGTCGGGTTTGGTAAGGCTTTGCCAAGCATGTTGCCCGTGAATGTCCAACAAAAGATCCCCGACGGACCGCAACTGCGTTGCTGTGGCAGGCGTTCCATTGATCCACGCCCGACTTTTGCCTTGTGTGTCGATGGTCCGACGCAGCAGCAATATGTCGTCGCGCTCCAAGCCAGAGTCATCCAACCATGGCTGTATGTGATCGGGAGCATCAAATTCAGCACAGATATCCGCCTTGATCGCGCCTTCTCGGACCACGCCTGCATCTGCGCGTGCGCCCAGAACAAGCTGGAGCGCATCTATCAGGATTGATTTGCCGGCGCCTGTTTCGCCGGTCAGCACCGTAAACCCTGGAGTGAGGTCAAGTTCGAGCGTTTCGACAATCACAAAATCACGCAGGGTGATTCGCTTCAGCGCCATGATCAGGAGCCTCCTTCATTCCAGCGCAGCTTCTTGCGTAGCGTTGCGAAGTAGTTCCAGCCCAGAGGATGTAAAAAGCGCACGCAATGCTCAGATCTTTTGACCAGAATGCGATCACCGTGCAGCAGCGATGCCAGAGATTGCATATCAAAGTTGGCGCTGGCATCACGACCACTGACTACTTCGACAGCTACTTCTGTGGCATCCGACAACACGATGGGCCGGTTTGACAGTGTGTGTGGCGCGATGGGCACCAAAACCCACCCCGGAATGGACGGGTGGAGCATGGGGCCCCCCGCAGATAGCGAATAGGCTGTTGAGCCCGTTGGCGATGCAATGATGAGCCCGTCAGCGCGTTGGTTGGCTACCAAGCGCCCGCCCACCTCCACCCGCAATTCCACCATGCCTGAGGTGGCGCCGCGGTTCACCACCACGTCGTTCATCGCCAAGGCTTCAAAGACCACCCTCTCATCGCGCACGACCCTGGCATGCATGAGCGGCCGCAGGTCTTCCTCGTACTCGCCCTGCAGCATAGGCGCCAGGGCTGCTT
Organism: Acidovorax sp.; assembly: GCA_036786185.1. GTDB lineage: Bacteria > Pseudomonadota > Gammaproteobacteria > Burkholderiales > Burkholderiaceae_C > Acidovorax. Next base: position 14,128 of record DAIQRN010000012.1, read on the forward strand.
GATAGGCATCAAAGGGAATGTCGGTAATGAACCCGAGGCGCCCCTGGTTGATGCCGATGAGAGGTGTTCCAAACCGAGCAAGCCTGCGGCCTATTCCCAGCATGGTGCCGTCGCCGCCCACCACAAGCCCCAGGTCGCACCGGGCTCCGATCTCATTGACACAGAGAGAAGGGTAGTGCGCCAGCCCCATGTTGCTCGCGGTCTCGGCCTCCAGGGCCACCTCACAACCTTGGCGCTCCAGAAAATGTGCGATGTCTTCGAGCGACTGGCGTGAACTGTCGCCTGGGGCTCCCGATGATGAGGCTTGGTACTTGCCGATCAGTGCAACATGGCGGAAATTGGACGTCATCGCGAAATTACATCATTAAAATGATTCCATGCTCGATGACCGTGCCAAGTTGTTGCTCAAAGCGCTGGTCGAGCGCTACATCGCTGATGGGCAGCCTGTGGGTTCCCGGACGTTGTCGCGCGCGTCGGGGTTGGAGCTTTCACCTGCCACCATCCGCAATGTGATGGCCGACCTGGAAGAATTGGGCTTGATTGCGAGCCCACATACATCGGCGGGGCGCATTCCCACGGCGCGGGGGTACCGACTGTTTGTGGACACCATGCTGACAGTTCAGCGCGATTCGCTCACGCCACCGCAACTGGCGCCTGAGCAGCCGCAAAAGGTCATAGCCAACGCCGCGCAGCTGCTGTCCAATCTCTCGCAGTTTGTAGGCGTTGTGATGGCGCCAAGGCGCGCATCTGTTTTCCGTCACATCGAATTTCTGCGATTGTCCGAACGGAGATTCCTGGTGATCATCGTGTCGCCAGAAGGCGACGTGCAGAACCGCGTGATCTTCACCGAAGTGGATTATTCGTCATCGCAACTGGTCGAGGCCTCTAATTTCCTGAACGCCAACTATGCGGGGTTGGCTATGGAGCAGGTACGCGAGAGGCTGAAGTCTGAAGTGGATGCACTCCGAGGAGAGATTGCATTGCTCATGCAGGCGGCGGTGAATGCAGGCTCCGAGGCGCTGTCCGCTGCACAGGACGAAGTCGTGATTTCTGGCGAGCGCAATCTGCTTGCCGTCAGTGACTTTTCCAGCGACATGGGTAATCTGCGCCGTGCGTTCGACCTCTTCGAGCAAAAGACGCAAATACTGCGCTTGCTGGACATCTCCAGTCAAGCCGAGGGCGTGCGCATCTACATCGGTGGTGAGAGCCAGGTGGTGCCTTTTGAAGAACTGTCGGTGGTCAGTTCTCCATATGAGGTAGATGGGACGGTTGTGGGCACGTTGGGGGTGATAGGTCCTACGCGCATGCCCTATGACCGCATGATCCAAATCGTGGACATCACGTCCAAGCTCGTCTCCAACGCGCTCAGTCATCGCAAGTAAGCCCCTACAATAGAGCGCTTGCCCCTTGTGTGCACAGCAGTTGGAGCATGGTCTGGGGCGTTAGCTCAGTTGGTTAGAGCAGAGGACTCATAATCCTTTGGTCGTCGGTTCAAGTCCGCCACGCCCTACCACTACCCATCGCCAATGACATGGGTGATCACCACGATCGACGTCATTTTCTTGCTGCAATCTGTCCCTTCTCGTTCGAAGGGGCCTTGCTTGCATTACAATCCCGGCTTGTGTTGAGTTGATTTTTTGTTGTGATGCCGTTTGAAAATAGCAGCAACAAAGACTGCTGATTTCAAGGGCCGCCAAGAAATCATGCTATAATTCAAAGCTTAGCGGCTGTAGCTCAGCTGGATAGAG
>DAIQRN010000290.1:0-4140 GCA_036786185.1 Acidovorax sp.
CAGGCGCTGGAGGCCGAGCACCCCGACCTGATCACCCCCGACTCGCCCACGCAGCGCGTGATTGGCGCGGTGATGGAGGGCCTGGCCCCCGTGCGCCATACGGTGCCCATGCTCAGCATTCACACCGAAACCGACACCGAGGCCACGGGCGCCCAGGCGTTTGATACGCGCGTGCGGCGCGAGCTGGGCTTGGCCGAATCCGACCCGCCCGTCGAATACGTGGCCGAGCCCAAGTTTGACGGCCTGGCCATGAGCCTGCGCTATGAAAACGGCCGCCTGGTGCAGGCCGCCACGCGCGGCGACGGCGAGGTGGGCGAGGATGTGACGCACAACATCCGCACCATCCGGCAGATTCCGCTGACCTTGCCGGACGGCGTGCCGCCGCTGCTGGAGGTGCGCGGCGAGGTCTACATGCGCCGTGCCGATTTCGACGCGCTGAACGAGCGCCAGCGGGAGCAGGGCGGCAAGACCTTTGTGAACCCACGCAATGCGGCTGCGGGCGCGGTGCGCCAGCTGGACTCCAACATCACCGCCCAGCGCCCATTAAGTTTTTTTGCATATGGTTTGGGGCAGGTCACGGCTTCTGCAGAGGGCGGACCGGACTTTGGTACCCATTACGAATTGCTAAAGCAACTAGAGGTGTGGGGATTTCCGGTTGCCCCCCAGGTGCAGCTTGCGTACGGCGCTGGCGAGCTAGTTGCGTTTCATCAGCGCTTGGGGGTAGAGCGCGATGCACTCCCGTACGACATTGATGGTGTGGTCTACAAGGTCAACAACCTGCAGCTACAGCGACAGATGGGATTCAAGTCGCGGGATCCGCGCTGGGCCGTAGCCCATAAGTACCCTGCGCAAGAGATGATCACACGCTGCGAGGGTATTGATGTGCAGGTGGGCCGCACCGGTAAGCTCACGCCGGTGGCGCGGCTTGCGCCAGTGTTTGTGGGCGGCGTCACCGTCACCAACGCCACGCTGCATAACCTGTTCGAGATCCGCAAGAAGGGCGTGCGCGTGGGCGACACCGTCATCGTGCGCCGCGCGGGGGATGTGATCCCTGAGGTAGTGGGTCGCGTATCTGCCGACACCAATGGTGCGGGACGGCCCTCACCCCGCGTGCCTTATGTTCGAAACTTTTGGATGCCTCGTGCCTGCCCTATATGCGGGAGTGTAGTGACGCGCGAGTTTGGTGAAAAAAGTTACCGTTGCACTGGCGGATTGTTTTGCCCAGCTCAACGAAAAGAAGCAATCAGGCATTTCTCCAGGCGTGGGGCGATGGACATTGATGGGCTTGGCGATGAAATTATCGATGCGTTGGTTGACTCTGGAAAAGTCAATGATCCATCAGATTTATATTATTTGAAGAAACAAGATATTCTAGGAATGAAGCTTAGGGGTGGCGGATCGCTGCAAGATCTTTCTTCAGAGAATATTATTACTTCAATTGAAAAATCGAAAAATCCTCAACTTGGAAAATTTATATTTGCACTGGGAATTCTCCATGTGGGTGAGGCCACCGCAAAAACGCTTGCTAAATTTTATGGAAATCTGAGTAACTTTCGAAAAACATCCAAGTGGACTCCACTTTTACTGGATGACGTCGGAATTGAGGTGTCAAAATCAATTCACGCGTTTTTAAGTCAAGATAAAAATCAATATGTAATTGATAGATTGTCTCAAGCGGGTGTTGATCCAAAAAGTGAAAATGTTGGCGCTATAGAGCACGTTGATTTGCAGACGTTAATATCAAGAGTGAAAAGCATTGATATATCCGATTTGACGGGCAGACGAAATATCCTTTCAGGAATTGGTGCAAAATCCCTCTCCTCGTGGGTTAATGGTATTAAATCCATTGACGATCTGGTAGAAGGTCGAATGACGGGATCAGTAAGTGCTAAGCTTTGGTATGCAATGGTTGAATTGGGCTGGGTTGATACTATTGCTGAACTCAAGGGGTTTGGGGTTAGTTTTCGGCCGAAAGATGCTGCGGTGAAAAAATCTCAAGTCTCTGAAAAACTTCGCAGAATTTTGAAGTCAAAGACCGATTTGAATGACGATGAAATTGCAGCTCTTTCTGACGGAGAAGGATGGGCAATAGTTTATTCTTTACAAAAGAAAAAACCTCCTAAAGGACCAGAGGTTTGCTTCACGGGGCTGTCAGCGTCCGAAAAATCAAGATTGGAAGAAGTTGCAACTGGACATGGGCTGCATGTGGCAACCTCAGTCACGAAAAATCTAATGCTTTTGGTTGCCGGCGATAATGCAGGACCCGCCAAAATCAAGAAAGCTCAAGAGCAGGGAGTGGCAGTTATTTCCAAAGAAGATTTCTTGGAATTTTTGGAAACCGGTGAAATTAAAGGATAGAGATAAATGGCTCTGACTCGCCGCGCTCCCCGGCTGGGCCTGGCCCTGGGCAGCGGCTCGGCGCGTGGCTGGGCGCACATTGGCGTGCTGCAGGTGCTGGACGAGGAGGGCATCCGGCCCGACATCGTCTGCGGTTCGTCGATTGGCGCGCTGGTGGGGGCTGCCTACGCAGCGGGCGAGCTGCAGCGGTTTTCCGACTGGGTGCAGGGCCTGGGCATGCGCGACGTGTTCGGCTTCATGGACTTCAACATCACCGGCGGCATGCTCAAGGGCGAAAAACTCATCGCCTTCTGGCGCCGCAACTTCGCCGATTTCGACATCGAGAACTCGCCCCTGCCGTTTGGCGCCGTGGCCACCGACCTGCATTCGGGCGCCGAGGTCTGGCTGCGCCACGGCTCCATGGCCGACGCGGTGCGCGCCTCCATCGCGCTGCCCGGCCTGTTCACGCCGGTGGTGCGCGATGACGGGCGGCTGCTGGTCGATGGCGGCCTGGTCAACCCCGTGCCCGCCTCGCTGGCGCGTGCCATGGGGGCCGACATCGTGATCGCCGTGGACCTGAACAGCGACATCCTGCACCGCCACATGCAGCCGCTGGCCGTGGTGCGCGAGCCCGTGGCCGATGTCCCAGATACGCCCGACGAGGCCGCCACGCCCCCCCAGCCCGAACCCGCGCCGGGCACCGACTGGATGCAGCGCCTGAAGTTCTGGGCGCCAGCCAGCGGCGCCGCGCCGGTTGTGCCGTCGCCGCGCGTGCCCTCGGTGCTGGACGTGGTGATGACCAGCGTCAACATCATGCAGATGCGCATCACCCGCAGCCGCATGGCGGGCGATCCGCCCGAGGTGGTCATTGCGCCCGCGCTGGCCAATCTGGGTTTGCTGGACTTTCACCGTGCCGCCGAAGCCATCGCCGAAGGCCGCCGCGCCACCCAGGCAGCGCTGCCGCAACTGCGGCGCTTCATGGCGTAATGCTATGTAAATAAGAGCTGCTAGCGCTTGTTACATAAGCGCTAGAGGCATTTTTGATATAAAACTCCTCATGACGTTCTTGACCACGGTGCGCAGCCTGCTGGCGCGTTTTTTCAGCCGCCCCCAACGGCTGCTGTCGCTGCACAGCCTGGCCTGGGCGGTGGCGGCCTTGCCGCTGGCACTGCTGCTGTACACGCTGGCGCTGGTGCCCACCACGCCCAGCATTGGCGACATCCGCAAGGCCAAGAGCGAGGCGCCCGCGCAGCTCCTGTCGGTGGACGGCAAGCTGCTGGCCGAATACCGCTGGGCCAACCGCGACTGGGTGGAGCTGTCCGAGATTTCGCCCCATGTGGTGGACGCCCTCATCGCCACCGAGGACCACCGCTTCTACGACCACTTTGGCCTGGACTGGCGGCGCACGGCTTCGTCGGTGCTGCTGACGCTGCGCGGCGACCCGCAGGGCGGCTCCACCCTCACGCAGCAGTTGGCGCGCAACCTGTTTCCCGAGGAAATCGGGCGCTCGCGCACCGTCACGCGCAAGCTCAAGGAGGCCATCACTGCGCTGAAGATCGAGGCGTCCTACTCCAAAGACGAAATCCTGGAGACCTACCTCAACACCGTGCCCTTTCTCTACGGCGCCTATGGCATCGAGATGGCGGCGCGCACGTACTTCGACAAGTCGGCCGACAAGCTCAACGTGCTGGAGAGCGCCACGCTCATCGGCATGCTCAAGGGCACGGCCTACTACAACCCCGTGCTCAACCCCGAGCGGGCGCTGGCGCGGCGCAACATCGTGCTGTCGCAGATGAAAAAGCG
>DAIQRN010000291.1:0-4133 GCA_036786185.1 Acidovorax sp.
CGGCCTGCTCACCCGCGACCCGGCGCGCGAGCAGCACCACGGCTGGTGGCAGCGCGTGCTGGCGCGGGCGCGCTCCATGGCGGCGCACACCGTGGCGCGCGACGCGCGGCAGATCCAGTTCCATTACGACCTGTCGGATGACTTCTACGCGCTGTGGCTGGACCCGCGCCGGGTCTATTCGTGCGCCTACTACCGCGAAGGCTCCATGACGCTGGCCCAGGCGCAGGAGGCCAAGCTCGACCACATCTGCAAGAAGCTGCGGCTCGTGCCCGGCGAGCGCTTCCTGGACATCGGCGCTGGCTGGGGTGGGCTGCTGCTGTGGGCGGCCGAGCACTACGGCGTGGATGCCACGGGCATCACCCTGTCGCGCAATCAGCACGCGCATGTGCAGCGCCTCATCGAGGAGCGCGGGCTGCAGGGCCGCGTGCGCATGCTGCTGTGCGACTACCGCGAGCTGCAAGTAGAGCGGCCCTTCGACAAGGTGGCCTCCGTCGGCATGTTCGAGCACGTGGGCCGCGCGCACATGGGCCGCTACTTCGACACCATCGTGCGCCTGCTGCGCCCGGGCGGCCTGCTGCTGAACCACGGCATCACGGCCGGCGCGGTGGACAACGCGCAGTTGGGCGCGGGCATGGGCGACTTCATCGAGCAGTACATCTTTCCGGGCGGCGAGTTGCTGCACGTGAGCACCGTGCTGCACGACATGGCGAACGCGGGCCTGGAGATGGTGGACACCGAGAACCTGCGCCCCCACTACGCGCGCACGCTGTGGGCCTGGTCCGATGCTCTGGAATCACGGCTGCCCGCGGCCCGCGAGGTGCTGGCCGCGCAAGTAGGACCAGGGGCAGACGCGGAGCAGGGCGACAAGGTGCTGCGCGCGTACCGCCTGTACCTGGCGGGCAGCGCCCTGGGCTTCGAGCGCGGCTGGATGGCGCTGCACCAGATGCTGGCCGCGCGGCCCGACGGCGACATGGCCACGGGCAGCCTCCGCGGCGCACAATCGGCCTATCCCTTCAACCGCGAATACATCTACCGGTAGTCCGCACCATGCTCTACAAATTCAAATCCCGCGCCACCGCCGACGTCATCATGCTGGAGCCCAATGGCCGCCAGCTCGTGCAGATCATGGGCAAGACGCCGGGGCAGGGCGGCATCGTGACCGTGGAGCAGATCCCGGGCGCCATCGCCGCCATCGAGGCCGCCATCGCCGCCGAGGAGCGTGCCCGTGCGCAGGCCCGGGAAGAGGCAACGCAGGACGGCGAGGACGGCAACGGAAACGGCAGCGCCGAGGACGCCGTGAGCCTGCGCCAGCGCGCCGCCCCCCTGCTCGACATGCTGCGCCGCAGCGCCGCCGAGGGGCGCGAGGTGACCTGGTAGCCCTCCGCCCTTCAGTCCACCTTCGCGCCGGACGCCTTCACCACCTGCGCCCACTTCTTGTGCTCGGCGTCGATGTGCTGGGTGAACTCCGCGGGCGTGTTGCCGCCCGGGATTGCGCCCTGCGCCAGCAGCCGCTCCTTCATGGCCGGGGTGGCCAGTGACTTGGCGACTTCCTGCTGGATGCGGCTGACGATGTCGGGCGGCGTGCCGGCCGGGGCCAGCAGGCCGAACCACGAGCTGGCCTCGTAGCCCTTGAGCGCCGGGCCGCCAGCCTCTTCCACCGTGGGCACGTCGGGCAGCGCGCCCGACCGTTGGCTGCTGGTCACGGCCAGAGCCGTGAGCTTGCCGGCCTTGATCTGCGCCATCGAGGAGGGCAGGTTGTCGAACATCACGTCGGCGTTGCCCGCCACCATGTCCAGCAGCGCAGGGCCGGAGCCGCGGTAGGGTAGGTGCAGCATGTAAGTGCCCGTCATGCTCTTGAACAGCTCGCCCGCGAGGTGGATGGACGTACCGTTGCCGCTGGACGCCATGTTCAGCTTGCCAGGGCTGGCCTTGGCAGCACGAATGAAGTCCTGCACGTTGCGCACGCCCATGGCCTTGGCCTTGTCGGCGTTCATCACCATCACATTGGGAACGGCGGCCACCAGGGTGATGGGCACGAAGTCCTTGATGGGGTCGTAGGGCAGTTTGGCGTACAGCGCACGGTTGATGCCGTGCGTGCCCACGGTGCCCATGAGCAGCGTGTAGCCGTCGCCGGGCGATTTGGCCACCATCTCGGCGCCCACGTTGCCGCCAGCGCCCGCGCGGTTGTCCACGATGAACTGCTGGCCGAAGGCGCGGCTCAGCTCGGGCGCCATGGCCCGCGCCAGGATGTCGGTGGTGCCGCCGGGGGCGAAAGGCACGACGATGCGCACGGGCTTGGCGGGCCACGCAGCCTGGGCCCGGATGGCCAGGGGGCTGGCGGCCAGGCAGGCCAGGGCGAATGTGGCGAGGCGACGGGACGGGTGGTGCAGCGGCATGAAAAGCTCCTGGGGTTCGGACGCGATAAGCCTTGGTTCTACGCGGGCGCATGCGCTGTGGGCAGATGGATAACCCGTAAAAATGAAAAAGCCGCCAGGCGTCCTGCGACGCCGACGGCTTCGTTTGCAGCCCGGGGGCCTGAGGGTCAGTCGGCGTAGGTACCGGCTGCCTTGATGACCGCGCCCCACTTTTCGATCTCGGCCTGCACGAACTTCTTGTGCTCGGCGGGCTCCATGCGCTTGTCGGTCACCACCACGGCGCCCAGGCCTTCCTGCTTCTTGATGAAGTCGGCGTCTTTCAGCGCCACCTTGAGGGCGTCGTTGATCTTCTTGACCACGTCGGCAGGCGTGCCCTTGGGCGCGTACAGGCCGTGCCAGATGGTCACGTTGAAGTCCTTCACGCCGGATTCGGCCAGCGTGGGCAGGTCTTTCAGGGCGGGCGTGGTCAGGCGCTTGGTGGTGGTCACGGCGTAGGCCTTGACCTTCTTGCCTTCGATCTGCGGCGTGGTGTTGGTGGTCTGGTCGCACAGCAGGTCGATCTGGCCGCCGATCAGGTCGGTGATGGCGGGGGCCGTGCCCTTGTAGGGCACGGTGGTCATTTCGACGTTCATGGCGTTCTGGAACATCAGGCCGCACAGGTGCGACGCAGCGCCCAGGCCGGCGTTGCCCAGGTTGATCTTGCCCTTGTTCTGCTGAATCCAGGCCGTGAGCTCCTTCATGTTGTTCGCGGGCATGGTGGGCCGCGCGATCAGCGTCATGGGCACGTCGTTGACCATGCCCAGGTACTCGAAGTCGTTGGGCACGCTGAAAGCCAGCTTGCGGTACAGCGCGGGCATGGTGGACATGCCGATGTGGTTGAGCAGCAGGGTGTAGCCATCCGGCGTGGCACGGGCCACGCGGGCCGAACCGATGGAGCTGCCGGCGCCTGCCGTGTTGTCCACCACCACGCTGACGCCCAAGGGCTTGCGCAGGGCTTCGGCCAGGTCGCGCGCGACGCGGTCGGTGGGGCCGCCCGCTGCAAAGGGCACCACGATGGTGACGACCTTGTCCTTGGCGGGGAAGTCCTGGGCGTTGACTCCCAGTGTGGCCAGGGCAGCGGCTGCGATCAAACCGAGTTTCAGCATTTTTTTCATGGTCTCTCCTGTAAGTGGTGCGCCATGATAGCGAGGGGGGATTTCTGGCGTATTGAGGATATTACGTAGCGTGCGCATGGCCACGGTTTGAGGTGAAACTGGCTCGCAGCGCTTGATTGTCAAGCGCTGAAAGCTATCAAATAAGGAGCATTCGTTAGGGTAAATACTGCGGTGCTGCTTCGCGCAGCGCCCCGTCAGGATGGCCAATGGTTTGCGCTGGCGCAAACCATTGGCGGTTACCGGTAGCTGCGGGCGTCCTCGATCACCTTGCCATCGTTGGGCAGGCTGCCAGGAGCGACCATCTGTACGTCGCCGCGCAGCTTGGTCGTCTCGCGGATCGCGTCGCCCAGTTGGTGGGCCAGGCCGGGGGCCGTCTCGGTGGTTTCGACCTGCAGCACCATCTGGTCGTTGGCCATTTCGCCGCTGACCACCAGGCGCGCGCGCAGCACCTGCGGAAAGCGCCGGACGATGGCCGCGACCTGCCCAGGGTGCACGAACATGCCGCGCACCTTGGTGGTCTGGTCGGCGCGGCCCATCCAGCCCTTGATGCGCAGGTTGGTGCGCCCGCAGGGGCTGGTGCCGGGCAGCACCGCCGACAGATCGC